>JACZSK010000049.1 GCA_022574255.1 Pseudomonadota bacterium | reverse complement strand
GCTTTTTGCGGCGCCGGGGCAATGTCCCCTTCCCTTTGGAATGCCAATCTCCGGATGCGCCTCCTTCAAAAATCAAATCACAAAAAAAAGCGGCGGAAAGCCAGACAGGCTCTCCGCCGCTCCTAGAAATCACCCCGCGAATCCTACACGGGACAATTCGTTAGATTTGCAATTTATTCATACACCTTCCAAACCTGCACGGCGTTCTCGATCGCCGGACCGATGGTCACCTGGGTCTCGGGGAAGAGTTCCTTGACTGCCTCCGCCATCACATGGGCGGCGTCATGGCGCAGCAGCTCCAGGGCTTCCTCGTCGCGCGCCGTAATAATGGCCACCTCCGCGTCGGCCTCTATTGGCGCCGAGAGATCGCGCAGCTCGCCATCAACTTTAATGGCCAGCGCCGCCTTCGCCAGGCCGGGACCAATATCCTCGGCAACCATGGCCCCGGTTACGGCGCCCTCGAAGCTGCGCGTGCTGCCGTCGGGCAGGGTCACGGTCACCGGGTTTTTTTCCGCCCTTTTGGGCATGGTCACGCGCCTTCGTTCAAACAATGCATCTGAGGCGGAAGTAAAGGCCGCCACCCTTGCTGTCAAGCGATCTGCAACAGGGATTCCTGTCCACAGGTTGCAGCCGGCGCGAGCGTTTGCTACACCAAATTCAGACAGGCACGAAGGGGGCTCTCGTGGAAACAGTATCTTCACCTGAAGAAGAGGCATTGCCGGAATACGGGCTGGAGTTCGACGGCAGTTTTCGCGGGCTTTTGCCGATCGTTCTGGTCAATCTTCTTCTCACCATCATTACCCTGGGGCTGTACCGGTTCTGGGCGCGCACAAAGGTGCGCAAATATCTGTGGAGCAGCGTGCGGCTTCACGGCGATGCCTTCGAATATACCGGCACCGGCAAGGAACTCTTCATCGGTTTTCTTATTGTCCTGTTCCTTGTTTTTCTGCCCATGGGTTTCGCGTTTTTTCAGGCGCAGATAATGATGGAAACGCCGGGCAGGGAAGCCCAGGGAGCGAGCCTGCTTTTCGGCGCCTATATGTTGATGCTTTATCTTTATGGCGTCGCTTATTACCGGCGAAACCGGTATCGCCTGAGCCGCACGCGCTGGCGCGGCATACGCGGGAAACAGCGCGAAGGTGGCTACAGATACGGGTTCATCCATTTCATGCTGACGCTGGTCAACTTCATGCTTTTGGGCCTCGCCTCGCCGCTGATCTCAAACCGCCTGTGGGAATATGAATCAAATCGCCGGGAATTTGGCACCGGCCGGTTTTCCTACAAGGGCCGCGCCGGGCCTCTGTACAAGCCGTTCGCGATTGCCGTATTTCTCTCTCTGCTGCTGATAGCAGCAACTGTTACCTTGATTATTTTCGTTATCGCCGCAGTTTCCGGCGGGGGTGGCGCCACCGAGTGGCTGCAGCAAAGCCAAGCCAATGGCCCAAAGGGCATCTATACCATTGTGGCTGCCCTCTTCGCGGGCTATTTTCTGGTTGGTCTGGCTGTGGCAGCGCCTGTCTTGTGGTATCAGGTCAGGCAGTTGCGGCATTTCTGGGGTCACTCGCGCTACGAGGGCTTCCCGCTGTCCTTCCATGGCCGCTTTGGCGACATATTCCGCCTGTGGCTGGGAAATCTGGGCATTTTCATAGCCACGCTGGGGCTTGGCGCGCCGTTCATGGAAATGCGCTGGCTGCGATTCCTGGTGGAGCACACCAGGATTTCAGGATTTCCGGCGCTTGAGTCCATCGGCCAAGCAGAGGGTGCCGACCCCAGCCTGGGCGAGGGTCTGGCTGAAGGCTTTGATCTGGGGGGCATATGACGGGTAGCATTCCCGCCAAGTGTAAAATCCATGTGTAAAATCCCTGAAACCGGAGTTCGGTGAATGTGGAGCGGTTTCTTTTTTGACGGTGTTACCGCGGAGGCAAAACCGGTTCAGGTATCCTTGACTCCGGCCACGCTGGAAGTGTCGGGGCTGGCTCCGGGCCAGCCGGCCTCATGGAATCTTTCATCGCTGCAACTGGTTGCCCGGGGCAATGCGCGGATGGACCTGGCGACCGGCGATCATCCTCAGGTCCGGCTGCGGGTCGATGGCGCGGACTTTGCCGACGCACTGAAAGCAGCGGCGCCCGAATTATGGCGGCCACAATGGCGGCGCACCGGCAGAATCGTCGGCGGGCTGCTGGCCGGTGCCGCAGTGCTTGTGGCGGCGCTCTTTTATCTTCCGCGGGTTATGGTGCCGCTTATCTCCGCCAGCTATGCCGAAAGGATCGGTGCCGGTGTGGCGGCTCAGGTCACCACACTCTTTGGCGGCGCCTGCAACATGCTTGCCGGACAGGCGGCGCTCGAGGAACTGGCTTACGGCCTGGCCGATGAAGCGGGGCTCGACCATCCAATCGTTATCCATGTGGTGGACAGCAGGGTGGTCAACGCCCTGGCGGCGCCCGGCGGTCATATACTTGTTTTTGACGGGCTCATCCAGAAGGCCAATTCGCCCAGCGAGGTCGCTGGCGTGCTGGCTCACGAAATCGGCCATGTGAAATACAAGCACAGCCTGACCAGCCTCTCCCGCAGCATCGGCGCACAGTTCATACTGACCTCTATGATGGGCGGGTCATTTGGCGATACCAGCTCGGTTCTGCTGACCACCTCGTTCGGGCGCGCCGCCGAGGCCGAAGCCGATGAGACGGCAATCCGGATACTGAATGCCCGGGGCATCAGCAGCGAACCCTTCGCGCAGTTCTTCGACCGGCTGGCGAAGGGTGATGCCAGGACCGGCAGCGACAAAGACGATGCGGCCACGGAGCAGAGCAACTGGCTCAAAATGGGCAATCTCCTGTCGACGCATCCGCCGTCGCCTGAGCGCGCCGCCCTGGTGCGCGAGAAGGGGCTGGTCGAAGGCACCTCCCCAATGAGCGACAGCGAGTGGCGCGACCTGAAGGCTATCTGCGAAACCGAGGACGACGTTTTTTAGGGACTCTTGCCCTGTTGCGGCATCGCGGCGACAGGGGTACCGTCCGGCGCATGTCTGATCCCGCCTTTCTTGATACGCCGCAGGGCAGGCGCATCGCCTATCACTTCCGTGAGGGCAATGCGCCAACCGTGGTTTTCCTCGGCGGCTTCCTGTCCGACATGGCAGGCACCAAGTCGCTGGCGCTGGAGACCCATTGCCAGGATCGGGACCAGGCCTTTCTCAGGCTCGACTATGGCGGCCATGGGGCATCGGAGGGTGAATTTGCCGACGGCACAATAGGGTCCTGGCGTGATGACGCGCTGGCGGTAATTGCCGCGGTGACAAGCGGATCGCTGGTTCTGGTCGGCAGCTCAATGGGCGGCTGGATCGCGCTGCTGGTGGCGCTGGCGCTGAAGGACCGCGTTAGCGGGCTGATCGGCATCGCCGCCGCGCCTGATTTCACCGACAAGCTGATGTGGGAGAATTTCAGCGCCGCCCAGCGCCGGGAAATAATGGAAGACGGCTCCACTGAACTGGCGTCCGACTATAGCGATACGCCCACCATCATCACCCGCGCGCTGATCGAGGATGGACGCAGGCATTGTCTGCTGGACAGCGAGATCGCGCTGCAAATCCCGGTGCGGCTGATCCACGGCATGCAAGATGAAGATGTGCCCTGGGAATGGTCAATGCGCATTGCCAAGCGGCTGGCCGGCGATGACGTGGATGTGACGCTGGTCAAGGGCGGAAGCCATTCGCTGTCCGGGCCGGGCGATCTGGCGCGTCTCACCTCAATCCTTGATGGTTTGCTTGCCATTTCCTAGCTCGCCGGCAAGCAGCGCGTCCTGCCCCTCCCGGTAGGTGGGGTAGAGAAGCCGCACCCCCAGCTCGCTCTTGATGCGCGCGTTGGAGACCCGCTTGCAGTCGGCGTAAAAACTCTTCGCCATTTCCGACAGGCCCGCATCCTCGAAGTTCACCGCTGGGGGCGGCTCGATGCCCAGCAGCGCGGCGGCGGATTCAATGGTCTCGGCCGGGGCGGCCGCCAGATCGTCGGCGACGTTATAGATGGCACCCGGATCAGGGCGGCTCATCGACGCCTTCAGCACATTCACCAGGTCCGCCAGGTGGATGCGCGAGAAAACATGGTCTTTCTTGATGATCCGCCGCGCCTTGCCGTCCAGCAGGCTGCGGATGACGTTGCGCCCGGGGCCATATATGCCCGCCAGGCGGAAGATATGCACCGGCGCGTGGTGGTGTTCGGCCAGTTGCATCCACAAGGCCTCGGTATCGGCGCGGCGCAGGGCGCGCGGGCTGGTTGGCTGGAGGGGTGAGGTTTCATCAACCCAGTCTCCCTCGCGGTCACCGTAAACACCTGTTGTTGAGAGATATCCGATCCATTTGATGCGCCGGCTGGCGGTCAGGATTTCGGCGAAATGCGTCAGCACCGGGTCGCCGCCGCCGCCTCTGTCGGGCGGGATGCAGACCAGAACATGATCCGCCGAGGCAAGGGCTTTTTCAATCTCGATGGAGCCATGGGTGCCATCGAAGGGCAGTGCGGTGATGCCTTCTTTGGCGCGTTCCCCGCAATGGCTGGAACCACGGCAGGTGCCGGATACCTGCCAGTCTAGGCTGAGGAGATCCCGCGCCACCGCCATGCCGGCGTAACCGAGACCAAAAATGAAAATATGTGAGTCCATACGGGTTACTCATACAACGCGCACCCTCCAGCAACAAATGCCTTGAAATAGCCGCGAAGGTCTGGGACTTAGCGGCCATGAGAATGAATTTATTCAGTTTGCCGCTCACCGCCGCACTGTTCCTTGCGCTGGGCGCACACAGCACCGGCGCCATGGCGGCGGAAGGGGGCAGGGCGCTTGACGCGCGCGATTACCGGAATTGCGTGGACCTGTCGGCCCGCGCGCCGCAGGCCGCCCATGATGTGGCCAGCGATTGGCTGGTTGCCGGTGGCGGCATTCCCGCGCAGCATTGCGCGGCGCTGTCGCTGGCCGGTCTGGGCCGGTTTGATGAAGCCGCCCTGGCCCTGGAGGCGGCCGCCGAAAATCTCAGGATTGCCGAAATGAACGGCGCCTATACGGGATTTTTCCGGCGCGGCGAGGGGTTGGTCGGCGAATTGCTGGGGCAGGCGGGCAATGCCTGGCTGCTGGCCGGTGACGCCATGCAGGCCTATACGGCGTTCAGCCAGGGACTGACCGAAGTTGCCCCCGGCTCGCCACCGGCCCGGGCGTTGACCATAGACCGCGCCCGCGCCTCGGGTATCGCCGGTGATTATGTGGCGGCGCTGGAAGACCTGGACAAGGCGGTAGATTGGGCGGCAGATTGGGCGGTGGACTGGCCAGCGGGCGGGGCCCATATACGGGCAAAGGAGAGGGCTGAAATTCTTGTACTCCGGGCCAGCGCCTACCGCAATTTGGGGCGGATCGAGGAGGCCATGTCTGATCTGGAACGCGCCTTCGCGCTGATCCCCGATGACCGCGAGGCTTTGCTGGAACGCGGAAATCTGAGCCTGATGACCGACGATTGGGTGGGCGCGGAAGCCGACTGGCGGCAGGTCATCCGGCTGTACCCGGCAAGTCCCGCCGCGGCTGCGGCCACAGTTAATCTGGAGAAGCTCGAGGCTGAGAATTCAAGCGAAGCCGAAGAAGACTAATCCACCCATTCGGCGCGCACTGTCTCGTCTTTTTCGGATTCATGATCTTCCCTGGCGCGGGTAATTTCACCGGCCTCCGCCAGTTCCCTGAACGCCCAGACCGCCATGGCACGCACCAGCGGCGACGCGTCGTCGAGCAGGGTCTCGATCTGGCCAAGTAACCCCCTGTCACCCGAATTACCGGCGGCAATCAGCAGGTTGCGCATGAAGCGGTCGCGCCCCGTGCGCTTGACCGGCGAGCCGGAAAAGAGGCTGCGAAAAGCGCCGTCGTCCAGCTTCAGCCATTCCGCGATATCAGGGCTTTGTAATTCCTGACGGGCGTGGAATTTTACCTCCCGCGCTGCTTGAGCAAATTTATTCCACGGGCAGACCGCCAGGCAATCGTCACAACCGTATATCCTGTTGCCCATGGGGCGGCGAAATTCGCGGGCAATGGTGCCTTTATGCTCGATGGTCAGGTAGGAAATGCAGCGCCGCGCGTCCAGCCTGTAGGGCTCCGGAAAGGCATTGGTGGGGCAGATGTCCAGGCATGCGCGGCAGCTTCCGCATTGGTCTTTGTGGGGCGCGTCGGGGGTTATTTCCAGCCCGGTGAAGATGGCGCCGAGGAAAAACCACGAGCCGAAGTCAGGCGACACCAGGTTGGTATGCTTGCCCTGCCAGCCGATTCCCGCGGCGGCGGCCAGCGGTTTCTCCATCACCGGCGCGGTATCGACAAAAACCTTCAGCGGCCTGTTCGTCTCGGCGGCGATCCAGCGGCCAAGCCTTTTCAGGCGCTTCTTGACCACATCATGGTAATCGCGCCCGCGGGCGTAAACCGAGATATTGGCCTTGGTCTTTTGCCTCAAAAGCGCCAGCGGGTTTTCCGCCGGGCCATAATTCATGCCCAGCATGATGACGCTTCGCGCCCCCTCCCAGAGAGCGTCCGGCGAACAGCGTTCAGTGGCGCGCACCGCCAGCCAGTCCATGTCGCCCTGCCAGCCAAGGGTGAGGAATTCCTGGAAGTGATCGATGGTTATCTGTTCGGCACGGGCCGGGGCGAATCCGATTTTTTCGAAGCCCAGCGCCTCGGCCTCTCGCCTGATCGCCGTTTTGATGTCTGTCAAAAGTCCAGCTTTTCGTAATGCCCTGGCGGCGGCAGCCCGGCGATGCGGTCTTTCAGGATGGGGCGGAAGCTCTTGCGCGATTTCACCCGCATGTACCATTCCTTGGCGGCGGGAAAGTCCTCCCAGACCACATCGTTGAGATAGTCGACCACCGAAATATGGCTGGCGGCGGAAATGTCGGCCAGCGAGAATATATCGCCGGCCAGGTAATTGCGCCGCTCGGCCAGATGCGAAATATAGCCAAGATGCACTTTCAGGTTTTGCAGGGCGCAACGGATCGGCTCCGAGCTCGGTTCGCCCATGCCGAGAAAGCGTTTCATGATTTTTTCGGCGGTCAGCAGGGCCGTCACCTCGGCCATGAACTTGTCATCGAACCATTGGCAGAGACGGCGCACTTCAGCGCGCAGCTTGGGGTCTGTGCCAATCAGCGGCGGGTCCAGGTAGGTCTCGTCCAGATATTCGGCAATGGCCCGTCCGTCGGCATAGATGGCGCCATCCTCCTCAACCAGCACCGGCACATCGCCGGCCGGGTTCATTTTCAGGAACTGCTCGCGGCGTTCCCAGGTTTTTTCCGCCTTCAGCCGGCAATCCAGGCCCTTCTCGCCCAGTACAATGCGCACTTTGCGCGACTGGGGTGACAGCCACATATGATAGAGCGTCCGCATGAGGCGATCTTATCCGATGGCATGCCTCGCGGATAGAAGGCATGTGGCCGCTGCTTGGCCTCTTGGGACGGCCCTGATATAAGGCGCGTGATGTACCGGGGTGTGGACCCTGGGCGCGCGAGTAACAGCCATGACCATGCTGCATATCATCATCGTCGCCCTGATCCAGGGGATTACCGAGTTCCTGCCCATATCCTCGTCGGGGCATCTTATTCTCATTCCCCAGCTTACCGGCTGGCAGGACCAGGGCCTGTTGATTGACGTGGCGGTCCATGTGGGAACGCTGGCCGCGATCCTGGTCTATTTCTTTCGCGACGCATGGGCGCTGGCGCGCGGCGGGGTGTCGTTGACCGGGTTGATCAGCGCCCCCGCCGAAAAGCGGCGCTTCCTTTATATTCTTGTTGGCACCATCCCCGCGGGGGTGGTGGGGGTGGCCTTCAAGACGCTGGGCGTGACCGAATACCTGCGCTCGGTGGAGCTGGTGGCGGGCATGCTGATTTTCTATGGAATTGTCCTTTATTGGACCGACAAGGTGGGCGCCCAGACCCGGCGCTTCGAGGATGTGACGCTCAGGGACGCGCTGATTGTCGGCGCTGCTCAGGCCCTGGCGCTGATTCCCGGCACCAGCCGCTCGGGTGTGACCATGTCGGCGGCCCGCCTCTTGGGCTTTTCGCGCACGGAAGCGGCAAGATTCTCTTTTCTCCTGTCCATCCCGGCGGTCGCCGGCGCCGGACTGCTGGTGGGGCTGGACCTTGCCGAAGCCGATGTGGCGCTGCAGCGCGACGCGCTGATCGCTGGCGGGCTCACTTTCCTCGCGGCTCTGGGCGCGATGGCTGTGTTGATGGCATGGCTGCGCCGCGCTTCAATGGCGGTTTTCGCCATTTACCGCGTCGCCCTCGGCCTCGGGTTGCTCTGGTGGGTCTGGAGCTAGGCGGCGTTGCTGTTTGTGAGCTCTTCCGTCTATGGTAAGATAAGTTGCTCCTGCCCGCATGAACTCTACCAAGGCGCGAAATGAAAACGCTTGATATTATTCGCTCGTTGGCGGTTTCCTTGGCCGCCCTGATCGCTGTGATTTTCGCGGCGGGTTGGTTCTATTGGTATTACCCGGCTGATCTCTCCGGATACCCCAATGAAATAGCTAAATCAGATGTCGAAGCCCTGCGGGCATTCGATCTGCGTGATCCGCAGGGGGATGCGGAAAGGGCCATGAAGAGGGGTGAGCTACGCCTTTGGCCGTTCACGCGCGTCGATTTTGAACCAGGTTTCATTGCACGCCTCGAAATACATTTCATTCCCGTTGGAATTACCTGCCAGGATCCGATAAAGCCCTATCGTGTCGCGGAAAAAAATCATCCAGACTTCCCCCCCTTTCAGTCTGCTGAGTATTTTCCAGAACGGATATTATTTTCTCCAGAAAGAACGAGGTTGGGAGCGTTTGCGCAAAAGTACATCAAAATTGATATTGGCCCCTTGGACAGCAGCGGTGCGCGCGCAAATAACGGGTCGAGAAAAGATGACAGATTTCGGTTGAAATCCACCGGACATGCAAGTGTCAAATCATTTCGTGAAAATTATCTGCGCTATGCTGCCGCCTATAATCAGCGCGTGCTGAAAGAGCGGCCCGGGGAAATCAGCGCACAATGGGGAACAAGCTTATTATGCGCCCCCGTGCCGCTTGTCGATGGCCACCAGATTATCAGTGATACGCTTTACCGCAAAGTTACACTGATCGCCTCGGTGCGTTCGCGCGCCACCAACTAGGCTTTTATATTTTCTGCGAACTGCCCCAGCGGGCGGAAGCGCGCCAGATAGGTGGGTAACACAATCTCCGCCGGGGTTGGCGTGATGCCCAGATCAGCAAGGCCGCGCGCGCCCTCGCCCACAATCGTGTCGTTTTCCAGCAGTCGCACCTGATCCACGGTCAACAGCGGATTGGGCAACATCTGCAGGAAGAAGGCCTTCATCCTGGCGAACCAGAAGGGAACGGGGATGAGAAGCCGCTTCACCGTGGTCACCTCCATCATCAACTCCATCATCTGGCGGAGAGTGTAAACCTTCGGCCCGCCCAGCTCGAAAGTCTGGCCGGTGATATGGTCACCACCCTCCAGAGCGGCCACTACGGCGGCGGCAACGTCCTCGACGAAAACCGGCTGGAAACGGGTGTTCCCCCCAATCAGCGGCAGCACCCAGGAGATTTTCGAGAGCATGGCGAAGCGATTGAAAAAGTTATCTTCGGTGCCGAACATGACGCTGGGCCTGAGGACCACCGCGCCCGGAAAGGCGGCGCGCACCGCTTCCTCGCCAGCCCCCTTGGAACGGGCATATTTCGAGCGCGCATTTTGGTCAGCGCCAATCGCCGACAGATGCACCAGCGATTTAACGCCTGCGTCCGTGGCGGCCGTGGCGACGCATGCCGCGCCCACAGCCTGCACCGCATTGAATTTCTGTTTGCCCGACTGGAACAGGATGCCGACCAGATTGACCACGCCGTCGGCGCCATCGACCGCGCGGCGCACCGAGGCCTCGTTGCGGATATTGGCCTGGACGGTTTGCACCTGGCCAACCTCGCCAAGGGGTTTGAGGAAAAGCGCCTCGTTGGGGTTGCGCACCGCCACCCGCACGCGGTGGCCGTCTTGCGCCAGCTTTTGCACCACATAGCGCCCCAGGAAACCCGAGCCGCCGAAAACCGTGACCAGCCGTTGCGTCATTTCAATCTCCTTAAAACCTCTCTTAGCTTAACTCCGGCGTCGCCTGCGCGCAATCCGGCAAAGCATGCTGAATACAAGCGACACGCCATCACCCGCAGCCCCGGGGGACTTGACAGAAACAACAGCGAAGAGTAGCCAAGCCCCTCTGCCCTCCTGTGCCCAGGTGGCGGAATTGGTAGACGCGCTAGCTTCAGGTGCTAGTTTCCTTTATGGAAGTGGAAGTTCGAGTCTTCTCCTGGGCACCATTTCGCCATCATTATCACCCAATATGTTGTGAAAGTGCTGTAAATGCAGGCCTGTGACGGGCTATGTTCGGCGACGGAAGAAGCTTGAGATTTGGAGGCCGGGAGCGAAAAATGAGCGTGAAATTTTACGAGGGTGATTTGCCGGACGGCCTGGACCTGGGCAAGATTGTCGCCATCGACACCGAGACCATGGGCCTGAACCCGCACCGCGACCGTTTGTGCCTGGCGCAACTTTCGTCAGGCGACGGTAACGCCCATCTGGTGCGTTTCGCAAAGAACGCCTATGACGCCCCCAACCTGAAGGCCCTGCTGGCCGACGACAGCGTCACCAAGCTGTTCCATTTCGCGCGCTTCGACCTGGCCGTTCTCTATCGCTATCTCGGGGTCTGGGCGACGCCGGCATATTGCACCAAGATTGCCTCGAAGCTGGTGCGCACCTTCACCGACCGCCACGGTCTGAAAGACCTGTGCCGGGAATTGCTGGAAGTCGAGATTTCCAAGCAACAGCAGACATCCGACTGGGGCGCCGGTGAAATAAGCGATGCGCAAAAGACCTATGCCGCCAGCGACGTGTTGTATTTGCACCGCCTGAAGGAGGCGCTCGACGGCATGCTGGAGCGCGAGGGCAGGACGCATCTGGCAGAAGCCGCTTTCGGGTTTTTGCCGGTGCGCGCGGAACTGGACCTGACCGGCTGGCCGGAAGTGGATATTTTCGCCCATTCATAATAAAGAGCGCTGGCATAAAAAGAGCGCTGGCCGGACTTGTTTACATGAGCAAATCACAGAGCAGGAGCAGTAAGGGCTTTTACGACCATTTTATCGCCTGGACGCGGCGTGGCTTTGCCTTGCTCGCGCTGGGGCTGGCGGTTCTTGTGGTGTTGTGGCCGACCCTGCAGGACAAGGAAGTGTCCTTCACCCTGTCCTATGAGGACTCCACCCCCAACGACGACCAGATTCGCATGGTGAACCTGCATTACACGGGAACCGACCTGGGTGGCAGGCGATTTGAAATTGCCGCCGACAGGGGAGTCCAGAGCTCGCCTGAAGCGCCCTCGATCAGGCTTGAAGGCATTCGCGCCAGCATTGAGATGAGCGAAGACAGAAGCGCCACCTTGCAGTCGGGCGGGGGCACTTTTTTTGTCGAGGAAAACCTTCTGGAAATGGACGGCGGCGTTGTGATGACAACCAGCGACGGTTATCGCTTCACCGTTGGGGAGGCGCGCTTTAATCTGGACAATAATCATGCGGAGAGTGACCAGCAAATTTCAGGCGCCGGCCCGCTGGGGACTTTCACGGCCGACAGCTTTGAAATTCAGGTTGACGAGCGGCTGGTGATTTTCGAAGGTCACATCCAGATGCGGCTTTATCCCGGAGGCAGCTAAATCCGACAAGATGCGAGAAAAATTCCAATGATCAGCCGGTTCGCCAGTTTTTACCCCAAGTCCCGCAAATACGCCGCTTTGGTTGCCATTGCCGCCGTTGTCGTCTGTGCCGCCTGGCTGACGGCTGCTCCGGGTCTGGCTGTGGCGCAGGTCTCGGCCCTGAAAAACCACGATACTTCCCAGGCCATCGATATCACTGCTGACCGGCTGGAAGTGCGCGAGAAGGAAAATATCGCGGTGTTCAGCGGCTCGGTTGAAGCTGTTCAGGGTGATATGCAGATAAGCGCCGACAGCGTTACTGTCTATTATGAAAAGGCCGCCGGTGGCGGAAACCCGATCATTTCGCGCCTTGATCTGGCCGGAAGTGCAAAGCTGGTGTCGCCCAGCGAAGTGGCCGAGTCCGAATGGGCAATCTATGACGTGGAAGCGCGTCTTCTGACCCTGGGCGGCTCGGTGGTTCTGACGCGCGGAGATTCCGTGCTGCGGGGCGACCGGCTGGAACTTGATCTGGAAAGCGGTGTTACCAAGTTTGAAAGCACGCCGGTGGCTGGCGTGGGCGCGCCGGATGCCGCAGAGAATGTGCCTTCCGGCCGTGTGCGTGGCCGCTTCTCGGTTCCCGGCCAGGGCGAAGACGACAGTGAAGAAGAGAAATCGCAAGAAGAAGAAAACAACAACTGAGTTTCTCAAGCCGCTGTTTTTTCTGGATAATTCAGCCGATTACGCACTAAACTGGCGCGAAACAGGCATGCATGCATAAAACGAGCCAAACTGGCCTGCATCTCACCATTTGTTAACGAGTTGCGGGTTGAATGAAAGTCAATAACCGTATCCGAAAAAGGAACAGCCGGTGGCGGATTTGGGACCGGAACCAAGCGACGAACAGGGCGCGGCGGACAAGCCAGTGGTGGCCCCGGCTGCCGGCGAGCCTTGGCTGTCGGTGAGCGGCATCGGCAAAACCTATGGCAAACGCCCGATCCTGCGGGATATCAGCCTGACCATAAACCGCGGCGAGGTGGTGGGCCTGCTGGGCCCCAACGGCGCCGGCAAGACCACATGCTTCTATATCATCACCGGCCTGATCGCCGCCGACCATGGGCGCATCGAGCTGGATGGAAAAGATATTACCGATCTTCCCATGTACCGCCGCGCGCGCCGCGGCATCGGTTATTTGCCACAAGAGGCGTCAATATTCCGCGGCATGAATGTGGAGGACAATATTCGTGCCGTGCTGGAAATATCCGTGCCCGATCGCGATGCCCGCGAGGCTGCCCTTGATGAGCTGCTGGACGAATTTTCGATCACGCATCTGCGCCACACACCGGCGCTGGCGCTGTCCGGCGGCGAGCGGCGGCGCTGTGAAATTGCCCGTGCCCTGGCCAGCCGTCCCACCATTATTTTGCTCGACGAGCCCTTCGCGGGCATTGACCCGATCGCCATCGCCGATATTCGCGAGCTGGTCGTGCAGCTGAAGAACCGCGGAATCGGCGTGTTGATTACCGACCATAATGTGCGCGAGACCCTGGATATTATCGATCGCGCCTACATCATTTACGACGGCACGGTTCTGAAAGAGGGGACCGCCTCCGAAATCCTGACCAGCCCCGACGTTCGCCGCGTTTATCTGGGCGAGCGGTTCCGGTTCTAGGCATCATGGTTCTCGCACCCAGATTGGATCTGCGCCAGTCACAGCAACTGGTCATGACGCCGCAATTGCAGCAGGCGATCAAGCTGTTGCAGCTTACCAATCTGGAACTCACGGATTATGTGACTGAAGAGCTTGAGAAGAACCCCCTTCTGGAAGTAGTGGAGCCTGGCGAGCCGGGGCCTGCGGAAGCGGGGGAGCGCACGGATAACCTGGTCGACAACCCAATCGGTGACAGGGCAGGCGACAGGGCCGGTGAGGTGGCTGAGAAACGTGCCAATTCCGGGGAAGCCGAGACCATAACCGTCGATCGCAAGCTGGAAAGCGGTGTTGATTCCTCGGCCGGCGGCGACGCGCCGCTTGACACCGATATGGGCGAGAATGTTTTCAGCGACAGCGGTTCCGACGCGCCCGCACCCGATGCCGCAGCCGAGCAGCTAAGCTATAACGGCCTGGGCGCGGTGAGCGGGGTCGGCGGCACCGGCGATGACCGGGGAATAGACGCGCGCTTCGCCGAGGAAAAGACCCTGCGCGATTATCTGGCCGATCAGTTGCGCATCATTCCAATGGATGCACCGGACAGGATGATCGCCGCGGTGCTTTTGGAAATGGTCGACGATTCCGGTTATATCACCGACGATCTGGGTGTGGCTTGCACCCAGATTGGCTGCGCCGAAGCCGACATGGAGCGGGTTCTGGGGACCATGCAGGGGCTGGAGCCGGCGGGAATATTCGCCCGCGACCTGGCGGAATGCCTGAAGCTTCAGCTCATCGAACGGGACAGGTTCGATCCCTGCATGGCGGCGCTGATTGAAAACCTGGATTTGCTGGCGAAGCGCGAATTCACCGCGCTCAAGAGGCTGTGCCGCGTCGACAAGGAAGACCTGGCGGACATGATCCGTGAAATTCAGGAGCTGAACCCCAAGCCGGGCATGGCGCTGTCGGGCGGCGAGCCGCTTCAGCCCGTGGTCCCCGATGTTTTTATCAAGAAAAGTCCGGCCGGCACATGGGTGGTGGAGCTTAATTCGGCAACCCTGCCGCGGGTCTTGGTGAATACCCGTTATTACGCGGAATTGACCGGCAAGGCCGGCAGCAAGGACGCCAAGGCCTACCTGTCGGATTGCTACGCCACCGCCAACTGGCTGGTGAAGGCGCTGGACCAGCGGGCGCGCACCATTCTCAAGGTTGCCAGCGAGCTTGTGCGCCAGCAAGAGGGATTTTTCGCCCACGGGGTGCGCCATTTGAAGCCCCTGAATCTCAAAACCATCGCCGAAAAAATTGAAATGCATGAGAGCACCGTCAGCCGCGTGACGGCCAATAAATATATCTCCACCAGCCGCGGCGTATTCGAGATGCGTTACTTCTTTACCTCCGCCATATCCAGCGCCAACCATGGTGAAGCCCACTCCGCCGAGGCGGTGCGCGATCGAATCAAGGAGTTGATCGATAACGAAGAAGCCAGGGTAATCCTCTCCGACGACAAGATCGTGGCACTGTTGCAGGAAGAAAATATCGATATTGCGCGGCGCACGGTGGCCAAATACCGCGAAGCGATGCGTATTCCCTCCAGCGTCCAGCGCCGCCGGGAAAAGAAAATGCTGGCCTGATCCGCGGGGCATGCGGGGCGCCAGGATAACTGGAAATTTTCGCCAGAGTGACTATTTATTCAAGTATGAGGATTACAGTTTGGTCCACTATGGTCCTGGCAGGTTTCGGGCGGGTTTCCGGCAAGTTCCGGAAAGTATGGCCCGGTACAGGCCCGGACGAAAAGCCGTATGACAGCACCCCCTTCCTTTGATCATGCAAGGAGCTTCAAGACATCATGCAGGTCAGCATTACCGGACGAAAAATAAACGTTGGCGAGGCCCTCACAGCCCATGTGGAGGATCGCCTTACCGCTGCGGTCAGCAAATATTTCAACCGCTCAATCGATGCTGCGGTGACCATTGGCAAGGAGGGCCGTAACTTCAGCGCGGACTGTCTGTTGCATGCCCCGCCGGGGTTGAATATGCGCAGTCATGCGGAGGCCGAAGACGTCTATGCAGCCTTTGACGCGGCTGCGGATAAATTGGAAAAACAATTGCGCCGGTACAAGCGACGCATTAAGAACCATCACGCTCGGAGCGCGCGTGGAGCTGCGCCACTGATGGCGCGCGCCTATGTGTTGGCGCCGGAGGATGAAGCGATACCGGAAGGTGACGGGGGCGATCATTTGCAGCCCGCCATCATTGCTGAAACGCAAACCGAAATTCCGGTCGTGGACGTGGGCGATGCGGTGATGCTGATGGATCTGGCGGATTCACCGATGTTAATGTTCCGCAACTCTGGCAACAACGAATTGAATGTTGTATACCGCCGCTCGGACGGAAATATTGGATGGATTGACCCCCATACGGCGAAGGGTAGCGCCTGACGGAAGGCCATATCAGTACAGGGTTGGATCAGAATGGAAATTAGTGACCTGGTTGGTCCGGACGCGGTTTTCCCCAACTTGAAAGCGACCAGTAAAAAACGCCTGTTGCAAGAGTTGGCGCGTCACGCGGCGGAAATAACCGGCCAGCCGGAACGATCGACTTTCGATATCCTGCTGGAGCGTGAAAAACTTGGCACCACTGGCGTCGGCCAGGGGGTGGCGATTCCCCACGGCAAGATCAAAGGGCTGGACCGCCTGTATGGTCTGTTTGCGCGGCTGGACAAGCCGATCAACTTCGATTCCATTGATGACCGGCCCGTGGACCTGGTCTTTCTGCTGCTGGTGCCCGAGGGCGCCGGCGCCGACCATCTGAAGGCACTGGCGCGAATATCGCGGCTGCTGCGCGACAAAGCCACCTGCGAAAAGCTCAGGGGCTCTGACAGTGCCGATGCCTTGTATGCGCTGCTCAGCGAACCGGCGGCCAGCGCGACCTAGGGGTCAGTACGCACTTACCGGGTGGGACTGTGTTGAGCTGCGGCACAGCCCTCACCGGCAATAGCCAAACAGGCGCCAGACAGAAAAACGCCCCCGGCGAAGGGGGCGTTTTCATCTCTGATCTCGAAGTTCAGGCAAAATATTGCCCGGCCTTTTAGTTGCCGGCCTCCGCGACCTTCTCTTCAGCGGGGGCCTCTTCGGCGGAGGCCTCTTCAGCGGTTTCTGTCGCCGTTTCGGTTGGCGCTTCGGTTGGCGCGATCAAGCCGCCGGGAAGCTCCGCAGATGCGGTCTGCCCTTCTTCGCTCGCCACGCTTGCCTCGCTGCTTTCTCCAATGCTTTCCTCAACGGTGTCTGTCAGGCCGTCGGGAAGCGCCAGGGCGCCGGATTCCACTTCCACCGGCGCGTCTTCTTCGGTGAACCCAGGTATCCCGGACAAGCTGGCCTCGCTCGAATTGTCTTCCTCGCCAGATATCGCGACATCACCGGCATTGGCGGCGTCGCCGCTGTCGCCGCTGTCGTCACCGGAATCTTCACCGCCATCGTTGCTGGCGTCATCGAGGACTTCATCATCAAACTGCCAGTCAGCGGTATCGTCCCCGCTGTTGTCAGCGCCGTCTTCACTGAACTCTCCGGAATCGTCGTAGTCCCCGGTTTCCGGCAACCGGCCTTCCGCGGGTTCGGGCGGCCTGATCCAGCAGGCCGCGCTGAGTGCGAGAAGCTGGTCGCAAATATCGCGGGCCTCGTCAAACCCTGACAGCGGACCGGCATTCAACCGATAATAGAAACCGCTGGGCTCCTGGTCGCGGTCGCCAAAGTCCACCTCTGAGCGGCGTGGCTCAAGATGTCCGATAATGTCAAAATAGCGTTCCTGCAATTGCAGCCAGCCGGGCATTATTTCTTCGGCATGGCGGTAAGCAGCGATCTGCACAGCCCAGCCCTCCGGCTCCAGCAGTGGCGGAATATCAAGAACAGGCTCGGGCTCCGGCTCCGGCTCCGGCTCAGGCTCCGGCTCAGGCTCTGGCTCCGGCTCCGGCTCCGGCTCCGGCCTTACAACAATTCGCTGTGCGGCGGCATGCTTTGACATGTCGTCGTCATCCTCGACCCGGTTCGCGGGCCGTTCCAGGTCCTGGCGCGGGTTGGCGCTGCCATAGAGAATTGCCTCCACCCGTTCACGGTGCGAGAGCAGTTTCAATATGCGGAAATTGCTGATCGTCGCCCGCGCGCTCTCGGGATCAAGATCGACGCTGGCCAGTTGGCGGGCTCTGCTGTCCTCGCCGGCGAATACATAGGCCAGTGTCAGATTCTGACGCTGTTGCAGACCGGCGGCGGGATCGGCGACAATGCGCTCCAGCGTGCTGATCGCCTCATCCAGCTGGCCAGCCAGCGCTTGGGACAGCGCCTTGTTGCTCTCCAGATCTATGTCGTCAAAATTGGACAAAAGACCACTGTCATAGGCCTCTATGGCACGGCTGTGCCGGCCCAGAATGTCATATGTAACGGCAAGACCGGAATAAAGTCCGCCGCTGTTGCCGCCGTTGGCCACCGCCTTTTCCAGGTTGGCAAGTGCCATTTCCGGCTGGCCAAGAATCAGATAGGTGGTGCCCAGTGCTTCCAGGACGCGCGGACTGCGCTTGTTGCCGTCGTAGGCCTTGTCCAGCACTTCCGCGGCTTCAGCATATTTGCCCATGGCCATCAGGCTCTCGCCCAGGCCGGCCAGCGCGCTGTCACCGAACGGGCTGCCCCGCAGCGACTGGCGGTACAGGGGAATTGCCGCGCTGTGGTTGCCCTGGGCGGCCAGGCTTTCTGCAAGCTCCAGCAAGCTGTCCTGGCCGGATGCATGGGTGCTTACGGTCTGCTTGCCCATTCTGGTGGTTACGCTTTGGCTGCTGCAGGCGGGTATTGCTATGGCCAGGCCGATAATGCCCACCAGGCGTGTGGTCTGCATCAACCACCCGATCCTGTCTCTTCTTGCAGCACTTTTTTTCGCGGTTGCCTGAGTCATAAAATTGCCTGTCGTTCCGATGCTACCACTTAGAACCTGATCCGCTTTTCGCGGTCGCTCACTTATTCCCAAAGCGCAAGAGCAATAATTGTTATTCGCTGAAACGACCCCTGCCTGCTTTGGCCCTTATCAGACGTGAAAAGGGTTAATATGTTACAAACCACATCACAATTTAGCTGTGAGTCGATTCATTCAACTCACTGATTCCTGAGGCGGAATCCTAAGATTTCAGAGTCAGACAGGCAGTGTCCAGCGCGGCTGGTGCATTTTCATCAATATACTTGTCCAGCGCCAGCGTCAGGATTTCCTGGCTCGACCGTTTCTGGTGAACCGAAAAGACCCGCAACCGCAAATGCTGCTCGTGATCCAGCCGCACGGTCATTGCAATGCGCCTCCCTGATCCGACGGGGCGCTTGGGCGCCAATCGCCGCTCGATCTCCGCCTGACCCTGATGCGGCGCCGATGTGGCGACTCGGCCATCCATGCCGATAGATTGGAGCCCCTCGGTGGGGCCAGCCTGCCCTTTGCGGGCAAGCAGAGATGCGGTTAAGCTGGCAGCTGTTTTCATCGTCCTAACTCTACTCTGTTTTTTTCACCCAAATATCTCTGCGGACATTTGACGCGTCCGGCTCAGGCCTAAGCGCTCTGCCGTTTGCCGAATTGCGAGCGCTGCTGTACAGCTGCGCCGGGTTTGCGGGCCTGAAATACAGTTCGCCGGAAATTCTTTTCAAGGCGGTCGTTCAGATATTGCCAAAGTTTCACGATCTCGCGGGCCGAGCGGCCATCGGGATGCAGCTCCATGACGGTGCGTCCGTCAATCATGCTGGAGGCGAAATCGGTGCGCTGGTGAATGGTCACCGGCGCTACCGTGCCATGCTGCGACAGGGCAATGGCGGCCTCGGACGTGATCCGGGCCCTGGGTGTCGCCGCATTGATAATAAAGACCAGGGATTTGCCGGCGCGGTCGACCAGTTCCACGGTCGCGCCTGCAGCCCTCAGGTCATGGGGGCTCGGGCGGGTAGGAATAACAATCAGCTCGGAAACCGCAATAACGCTTTGAATGGCCATGGTAATGGCGGGCGGCGTATCAATGACCGCCAGCTTGAAGCCCTGCGCCCGAAGTTCGTCAAGGTCGGTCAGCAGCCTGGAGACATTGGTCTGGGCGAAGGCGGGCACAGGGGCGTCGCGTTCGTTCCACCAGTCTGACAGGCTGCCCTGGGGATCGGTGTCGATAAGGACCACGGGACCGGCGCCGGCCAGTTCAGCCTGGACGGCAATATGCCCGCTTAATGTGGTCTTACCTGAACCACCTTTTTGTGATGCGAAGGCAAGCACGCGCATTGTGAGTTCCCCTTTCTGCGCCTTTTGTTTTCTTTAGCCGTTCTGACGTCATGCAATTCTGACAACTCTGAAACAGCCTTGCTGTGTGGCTCTGAACGAAGCCCGCACGATCCTGTTTGTAATCGTGGCAGAATGACGTCAAGTCGTTAAAAAAACGTAAAACGGCAAGCAGTACAATGACTTGATATTTCCGCCGACGGGAATTCTGGAACTGGAAATCTGCGGCGGTGACGGGTGGCCATGGCTGCGGCCCGCCGGCCAGAATGACCTCCGACCGGGAAGAATTTCTTTCACCAACGGAGCCTTGGCGGTTTATGCTGCGCGTCGATATGTCAGGAGCACCTATATCCCCCCCTCGCCACTGCTTTGCAGGGAGCCGGGGCTTTGCAGGGAGCCATATTTTCGCCGGGCTGCTGCTCGTTGCAGTGCTCGGCGCGGCATTGGTGCCGACCCCCGCCTCCGCCGGGCTGGTCGAGGGCCTGCACAAATATGAGGCGGGCGACTATGCCGGCGCAATTCTCGAATGGCAGCCGATGGCGGCGCGGGGAAATGCCGACGCCCTGTTCAATCTCGGCCAGGTTTACCGGTTGGGACGCGGTGTTGCCGCCGATGCCGCCCGCGCCTTGGAATATTATCGTCGCGCCGCCGACGCCGGGCATGCCGGTGCGCGCGGCGCCCTGGCGACTCTTTATTATTTTGATAGCGGCACACGCCGGAAACGGGGTCAGGCAATCGCCCTGTGGCGCCAGGCGGCGGCGGCGGGGGACGCGCCTTCGCAGTATGTGTTGGCGATCCTGCATTTTAACGGCCAGGACGTGCCCAAGGATTTGATGCAAGCGTATGCCTGGGCGCTGCTTGCCGCCGAGGGCGGGCTTGACGAGGGGCGAAAGGCCGAGCGGTCTATCGAGCCGCACCTGACCCCCAACCAGATTGCCCAGGCGCGCGTTCTGATGGGCGGGCTGGTCACCCTGCCGCCGGCCGCCGCGCCCGCGCCACCGTCTGCCCCTCCGCCTGTTCTGGTGGCAGAAGTTGCGCAAGTAGTGCCG
>JACZSK010000048.1 GCA_022574255.1 Pseudomonadota bacterium | reverse complement strand
ATGGCGCTAGAATGCTCGCTGGCCGGGGCCGGGGGGTGGGGTCGAGACTAGGGGGGGGTGGCGGGGTCTGGCGCCTTGATCGTGTCGAGGTCGAACGGCACCTCCTCGAGGTGCTCGATGGCTTCCGGCTCGATCACGTTCCCCTCCTCGTCGAGCGTGATCCCGGGGCCGAAAATCTTGCGCGCCAGCTCCAGCTTCTTGGCGGCGAGGTCGACGACTTTGACATTGGCCTCCAGGTCGATTTGCACCGCTTGCAGTTGCGGTCGCATGTAGCGCGCAGCCTCCTTGGCGGCCTGGATCGCGAGGACGTAGTCCTCCTTGTCGTAGCACTCGCAGGCAATGATGCTGAGCAGGAGGACGGGGTCGAACGCGTCGGAGCCATTGTGCAGCCCCATGGCCCGGAGCTTCTCGTCGACCGCGACGATCAAGTCCTCCCGGCCCTTGTGGATGCGGCCCGTCTTCGTGAACGAGGCGTCTCGCGTCAATTTCATTGTGGGGCCTTGCGGTGCTCGCTCGGGCAGGATGCAGCCACCCGAGCGAGCGTGACAGCAACAGGGTTATCATCGGCGACGGTCAGGGGGTGGCGCAAGCGCGATGCCGGGTGCAGCGCATACGCTATTCCACGTGCGTCGAATGCTATCAGTGAGTTATTCACCAGGGGCCTCGATTGTGGGCTGATTTTGGCTCGGAAAAGTGAAATTCTGCTTGGTGGTGAACAGCCCCGTGGTGCTCGGGAGCTTGTCGAGCAAAAGGGTCCACGGGCCGTGTTCGAGCGCAGAGCAGAGCGAGGGTGCCCAGCGTGCGATCATCGATGCGATGTTCGGGGACTCTGGCTCGACGACGATCAAGGTGCCGCTGGTGGTGCGGAACGGCAGTCGCCCCTCCTCGGAGCTGAGCCAGACTTCAATCGTTTCGCCCGGGATGGCGCGTCGAATGCGGGTCCCCATGAAGATTCGAGTCGGTAAGGTCATGGTGCGATTTCCTCAGATTTTGGCAGCGTGCCGACTGGGCCTTCCCCCCGCCCCGGGGCGCGCCAGAGGGGTTGGTGTGACATATATATCCCGCAACATTATTGCGCAAGATCCTTTCGTTTCCCGCCATGATCACGCATTATTCTGTCTGGCTTCCTCTAACGTCCGCGCGGCGATGGCCTCGCTCGACGCGGGCGGGACGCTGCGCATAGCAGCCAGGATGCGCTCGAGCATCAACGTCACGGCTTCGCGTGATCGTGTCAGGGTGACCTCCTCGGTGCCGGACGTGATCGTCAACGTGACAATCGCCGGGTCGACGTGCCCGAATATCGAGTACCCGATTGCTTGGCTGTCGTAGTCGACCACCTCCACGTCGAGGACGTGCAGCAAGGGCCTCGACTCGAATGCCTCGACACGCCGTTCCGTCACAACGCATGGCCAGCCGGGCCGATGAGCAGCTCGGCAGAGTCGCGTTGTGCTTGGGTGGGTTCGTTGCGCCATACCACCGTGGGGCGGTGGCCCGGGCTGCAAGTCACGCGTACCACGTTGAGGCCGCCACCGACCAGCTTGGCGCAAGCAGCATAATCGATGGTCGTGACGTCGGGCAGCCCGGCGCGATCCATGGCAGTGATCGGCGACTGCCGTGCCTGCCTGCCTCGGGTGAACCTCATCTGTGCATCCTCCTGCTACTGTCACGTCCCACGATACGGGCCAGCCCGGCGCACACCTACTCGCTTCTGAGGTGCTCCCGTCGCGATTTCGAGGACCCGACGCGCGGTGATCACAGGGCAGGACACGATCAGGTTCGATCAGGCGCGGTTGGGACGACCCGACGCCGTGCTCGGTCGCATTGGCTCCGGTAAAAGCACGCTTATTCGCCTGGCGCTCGGGCTTTATGCCCCCGATGAAGGACATGTCATGCTCGACGGGGCGGATGTCCGCCAGATGCATCCCGATGATATCCGCCGCAACGCCGGGGTTCTGCTGCAGGACGTGCATCTTTTTTCCGGCACCTTGAGGGAAAATATTCTGCTCGGGCGCGAGGGGCTGGGCGACGAGGATCTGCTCCGGGCGGCGGAAATTTCAGGGGTGGCTGATTTTGCCGGCACCAGCGCCAGCGGGTATGATCGCTATCTAAAGGAGGCGGGCGCCGGGCTTTCCGGGGGGCAGAAGCAGGCCCTGACCCTGGCCCGCGCTCTGGTGACCGACCCGCCGTTGCTCTTTATGGACGAGCCGACCAGCGCCCTGGATACTATGTCGGAGAAGCAGCTTGTCGAGCGTCTTAAAGCCGTTATCAAGGATAAGACTTGCCTGATCGTAACCCACCGCACGGCGCTTCTTGATCTGGTGGACAAGATTCTTGTTCTGGAAAATGGACGGGCAGTGGCTCTCGGCCCCAAGGACAAGGTGCTGGCCCAACTTGCCGGCAATCCCGGCAAATCCGGGGGGGTGGCATGACAAAAATCAGCACCTCGCGGAAACTGCTCTGGTCGATCACCGGCTTCTTTGTCTCCTTTCTCCTGTGGGCGGGGCTTACGGAGATTGACGAGGTAACGCGAAGCCAGGGGCGGGTGGTGCCGTCCAGCCAGTTGCAGGTGGTGCAGAATCTTGAAGGCGGCATTGTTGCCGAAATTCTTGTGCGCCCCGGCGACCGCGTGAAAGTGGGTGACATCCTCATCCGGCTGGATCGGACGCGCTTTCGCTCGGAGCTTTCCTCGAACCAGCAGCAATATGCCAGCCTGGTCGCCCGCGCCGCCAGATTGACGGCAGAAAGCGACAATGCGTCTCTGGTCTATCCGGCGGGCTTTGAAGAAGTTTCGCCCGACACCGCCCAGGCCGAGCAGGTGCTTTATGATGCGCGTATGCAGGAGCATCGGGATTTGCTGGCGCTTCTGGGCTCACGCCTCACACAACGGCGCCAGGAGCGCACCGAGGCTGAGGCGACGGCCGCCAGTGCGGCCCGCACTGCCGCCCTGGCGTCGGAGGAAGTGGCAATCCTCGCCCCACTGGTGGAGCGAGAGATTGAGCCCCGCCTTGAATTGATCCGGGCGCGCCAAAGAGAAGAAGGTGCCAAGTCCGAGGGCAGCCAGGCCCGCGCCTTGGCGGAACGCCTGAAAGAGGCGGTAATCGAGACCGAGCGGGAAATCTCCGCGACCAGCAGCCAGTTCCGGGCCCGGGCGCTTGGCGAGCTTGGCGAGGTGCGGGCAGAGCTGGCATCGCTGGGCGAAGCCATGCCGGCCATAGAGGACCGCGTTACGCGCACCGAAGTCAAAAGCCCCATCGACGGGATCGTCAACCAGGTTCACGTGGCAACGGTCGGCGGTATCGTGCAGCCGGGCATGCCGATTGTCGAGATTGTTCCCGAAGACGACACGCTTCTCATTGAGGCCCATGTTCGTCCGGAAGATATCGCCTTCCTCTATCCGGGGCAGGAAGCGCGGGTCAAACTGACCGCCTATGATTTTGCGGTGTTCGGCGCGCTTGTCGGGCATGTGGAGACAATCGGGGCGGATGCGGTCCGTATCGATGACGATGGAACCATGGCCTACCTGGTGAGAATCCGCACGGAGGAGGCTAGCCTTGAGCGCGATGGCGAGAGCCTGCCCATCCTCCCCGGCATGGTCGCGGAAGTGGACATCCTCTCCGGCAAGAAATCCATCCTCACATACCTGCTGACGCCGGTAACCCGCATCAAAAACCGGGCGTTCCGCGAGAGATAGCGCGGGGCACGGTGAATGCGCTGTCCGTCTATGCCATCGCCTGAAAAACCCCCTGATACTGCCGTTGGCAGCGAGCCCCCGCAACCAACTCCAGCCACACACCCCCGTCGGGCTCATCCCCGCTCGGGGGTTTGGCGTTCATGAAGGCCAGCAGCCCGGCCGGGTCGCCGGTTCTCCGGGCTTTCAACACGCCGCCAGGCGCTGCATGGCCTCGACAATGGCCCTTGGCTGGCTTGAACCGAAAACGGCGGCCTCAAGTTGGAATCTTTCTGGCGGACGGTATGCCACCTGGCCCATGGAGCTTATCTGGAAATCATTGCTTGAGATTGCGCCACCCCGAGCGGGGACGCTACTGAAGACTAAAACCCACGGCGCCCGCGACTGCCTGCTGCTGCTCTGGTGCCGAAACCGGCTTGGACAGGATGGTGCCAATACCAATCTGCTCGGTCACCGAGCGGATCAGAGAGTCGCTGTCGCCAGTGAGGACAATGATCGGGATGTCACGCAGCGCTTCAATCCTGTTGAGCCGGACCTTGTTGCAAAACTCCAGCCCGTCCATCCCGTCCATATGAAGATCGCAGATCACGAAGTCTGGGCGGGCGTCCGGCTCGAGCGTCTCGATCATCTTGAGCGCGGCAGCGCCGTCGCCCGCCTCGATAAACGAGGAAATTCCGATCTGCTTCAAAAGACTCCGGACAATCCGGCGCATTGTACGCTGGTCGTCTATAATCAGCGCTTTGAGGCTGGTGCATTTCTCCGGCTCTTCCAGATACACATCTGCGGAATGCATAAGGATGACCCCCGTCCTGGTTTCATGATTACAATGCCTGGTTGTTCCGGGCCGATCCTGCGTCGGCGTCTGTTATTTCACAGCCTATTCGAACTCCCTTAACGGCACATCGCCAATGGCTGGCTTTTTATTAAACCGCCAACTTATGGCTGTAATCCCGCTTTGCATTTTCCGATTCCTTGCAGCAGTTTGAATAAAGTGGCTCCAGATGAGAAGGCGGTCTTTCGGCTGCACGGAGTGTTGAGGCCACCCGGCTTCTGCTCCGGGACGCGCGAGATATCCAACCGCTAAAAGTTGATGGATATTTCACCGGGTCTTAAAGGCGGGGCTGATATCTCTTGGTGGAAATGTATGCGACAGGAAGTGACGAGTATTGAGTTTTTCTGGCTCAGCCAGGCCGGCTTGATCTCGAAATCCCGACAAGAGGATTCAGGCCCCCTCCCGTTGCGCCGCCCGGCACCCTCCCGCCCTCTCAGGCGTTATGGCGCCCGGCCGGATCAAAAATGAAATCAAGGGGTGCTCATGTTCTCTGAAGGCGCGAATAAGGAAAAACATTACGAGGTGCAGGCCCGGGAGGGATCTGCATGGATTATCCTGAATATTTATCCGGATGAGGCAGCAGCCGTCAGCGCCTGCGCGCAGCTATGGAAAAGCGGAGCCCACAAGGCAGTCAGGGTGTTCCGCGAAAAGTTCGATCCCAAGACCAACACCTATGACGCCATCGAACTTTCCTACCAGGGGGAAAAATTCAAGGCGTCCGAAGGCGGCGAAAGGTCAGCACCTGTATGCCATAATCCTGCGGACCTTTACCTCCGCGAGAGCCGTCAGGCAATTAACCGTCTCCTGGCCGAGCCGTTCAGCAAATGGCAAATAACGGCAGTCGAGTTGCTTTATTGTCCCAAACATTATTCCCGGCTGGATAATGCCGGCCAGACGCTTCAAGGCGCCGTCCAGAAAATGGCGGCCGCCCAGTGCAAGGGCCTGGGACAGACGGTACAGCAACGCATGAAGGAGCTTTACTCGCTGATTGGGCGCGCCGCCAAACGCGCCAGATCAGACTGGGAAGAAGATAGCGTCCCGAAAATAAGCGAAGACGGTCTTGAACCCGTCATCGAGGCGCTGGGGGAGAAAGGCGAGGAACAGGAACATCTGCTCGCCGCCGCCCTGGCCATTGAATTTCTGCCGCTGGGCTCGATTTCCGAGAAGATCACGCGCCTGCTCGGCCTGATCCACAGCGATCAGCCGGACTGGGCGATCAGGGTTTTCGACCGCTTCATTTCTGAATTTTTTGCGTTCGGAAGCTCTGCCCTTGATTTTGTCGGCCACAAGAAGGAGCTCGAAAGCACACTTGTCGCTGCGGCACATTTTGCGCGCGGAGAGAGCGAAGAGGGCACGGCGCCGGCAAAAGGCGGGGGCGCGGAGATGCGCAAGGATGGCCGCGCGGTCCTGCACAGCCTTTTGGCGGACAAACGGCTTCCAGCGACCAGACGGGTGCTGCTCGGCGCCATAGCCCGGGCGCTGTCCGGCAGCGATCGACTGAAGGACGGCGCACTCGACGAAGAATTTGGGGCGCTGTCGCGCGTTGCCGGGGCACTGGGAGATTCCCTCGACGAGTTACTGGGGGATATCGCCCTGATTAACGTTTTCGAGGATCGCTCCAGTAGATTTCTTAATCCGCAGTTTATCGCCGAATATCTGAAAAATGCCGACGGACCGGAGAGCACCGTGCCCAGGCTCCTCGATCTGGAGGCCCACTGTTTCGGCCGCGAAGCCAAGCGGCGGCTTGCCAATTTTCTTTTGCCCGCCCTCGGTTCCCATGAGAGCGAGATATGTTTTACCCGGGCGGGAGGCAACAAACTTCACCGCATGCGCCATTTGACGGAATTGCAGGCAAGAGTGCTGGCCTCGGCCATGCATGAATCCCACAAAAAGCGTATGGCTCATACACTCGACAAATATTGCTCCAGACTTCTTGAGAGCAGCAAACTGTTTGAGAGACTGGACGGGAGCAGCAATACCGCGCTGGATGCCGCCAAACATCTCCTTACAATGATTGCCGGCGGCTGTTTTACCGCTGGCAGTGCCTTGAATGCCGCTCGGCGTCGGGCCAAGGAATATTTCTCGGTGCCCGAGATAGCCGATCTGCTCCGTAAACGGGAGGAAAACCAGGCTGTTGAAGCGGTCGCATTGAAGCGGCTTGTCCATGCCTCTGGCCTCGGCGATGGCGCCCTGGAATGCGGAGAGACCGGTGTATAGGCTCGCCTGGGCGGGTGGACCCGGACTTCCTGGACCATCGAGCGCAGGATGCGGAAAGCGACCGCCCGGCATTCACCTGGATCTTCCGGCGCAACGGTCAACCCTGCTTCAGCCAAAATCCCGGCATGCCTCGGTCAAAATCCGGGCGAACTGAAGGTCGTCCACACTTGCCAACGCCAAATCATTTCCATTCGTTTTGACTCACAATATTACTTCCACCGCCGGTTCGCGAAGATTGTACCGGGAGCTCATGACCGCCCCGTAAGCCCCCGCGGTCGATATCAGGATGACATCGTTTTCCTGGCAGGGTGGCAGCAGGCGATCGACACCCAACCGGTCACCGCTTTCACATATGGGCCCTACAATCGTCGTCAGTTCACTTGCCGGTTCCTCCAGCCGAGTGAGATTGACGATCTCATGGTAAGACCCGTAGAGCGCCGGCCGGATGAGGGAGTTCATGCCCGTGGTCACGCCCACATATCTCATGTCTCCCTTGCTCTTTATCTGGGTGACACGGGCAAGCAGCACGCCGGCTTCGGCGACGATATAGCGTCCGGGTTCCAGCCACAGCTCAATATCGGGTCTGATTTTTTTGACTTCCGCCAGGCAGGCGTCGAGCGCCTCGAGATCGAGCGGAATATCGCCGGGCCGCTCCGCGACGCCCAGGCCGCCTCCCAGATTCAGGGCTCTGAGCGTTTTCACCTCGCCGGCGACCTCCAGAATAGCCCGCCCGATCCGCAACCAGGTTTCCGGCTCGAGAATACCGCTGCCGATATGCGCGTGAAGTCCGACAACCCTGGCCCCGCAACCGGAGGCCAGCGCCAATGCCTCGCCGAGACTCGCCAGCGGAATACCGAATTTTGCCAGCTTGCCGCCGGTGCGAACATGGCTGTGATGACCCTTGCGGTATCCGGGGTCCAACCGCAGAAAGATATCCCGCCCCTGGAAAGTTTCCGGCCAGTGCCGCAGCGCATGAAGATTATCAACGGTCACCGGCACGCCCGCGTCCAGCGCCGTGGCATATTCCTCCCGGGGGGCGAAATTCGGCGTAAAGATCAGCCTTTCGCGGTCAATATCGGGAAACAGGTCCAGCACCAGCGCCACTTCGCCGGGCGAGACGCATTCGAAGCCGAAACCTGCATCCTGGACCGATCCTAGAACCTGAGGGTGATTGTTGGCCTTCACCGCGTAAAAGCCGCGATCCATGTTCGATAAGGAGGCCAGGCGGTGCAGCGCCTGCTCGACGACAGAGGTGTCATAGACATATGCGGCCTCGTTGGACCCGGCAATTTCGATCAGGCGGTCGCGCTTTTCGACCCACCAGTGCCGGCGGAGGACGCCGGATGCGGTGGCCGGGCCGTTGATCTGTTCGGCGGTCTGGCCCATTACCGCGCCGCTGCCCTGGCCCATCAGCGTTGCATGCAGCTTGTTTGCCAGCTGTTCGGCGCGGTCTTCGTCGACAACGAAGCTCAGGTTCAAATCGCTGGCCGACTGGCTGACCAGATAGATGGGATGCTCCTCGAAGACCTGAAGCGCCGGGCCGATTTCATGGAGGAGAGCGCGGATCTTGGAGCCGATCAGGCAGACCACCGCGGTGCGATCCATGATTCGCACGCGGCAGCGGCTCTCGAGCTTCTGGCGGAGCCGATCAAGGGCGCCAGGATCCAGCGAATTTACATCTGCATCAAGGGTTACCGTGACGTTGGTTTCCGAGGTTGAGACCAGGTCTATGGACAGGTCTGAATCGCGAAATACGCCAAACACTTCCGCCAGAAAGCCCACCTGGTGCCACATCCCCAGCGATTCCATGGATATCAGAACGGTTCTCTTGCGGATCATGATGGCCTTGACCTGCGGCGCCCCGAAGGCAACGTCGGCGGCGATCCGCGTGCCCGCGCATTCCGGCGTCAGCGTGCTGCGCACATGGATCGGCAGCCCGTGCTCGCGGGCCGGGGGAATGGCGCGGGGGTGTAATACCGATCCGCCCATGGAGGCGATTTCCTGCATCTCGTCGTAGCGCAGTTCGTTGAGCAGCCGGGCGCCGCTGACGATGCGCGGGTCCGCCGTGAATACGCCGGCGACATCGGTCCATATCTCAAGCCTCTTGGCGCCCAGCTTTGCCGCCATGTAGGCGGCTGAAGTATCGGAGCCGCCGCGGCCGAGAAGAACATCTTCGCCTTGAGAGTTTCGCGCAATGAATCCCTGGGTAAGGATGATGCCGCTGATGGACGCAAATCGCTCCGCCAGGTCCGGGTCGTAATCGTAGGGGCAGGTGGCGCCGAGATAGCCGGCGCGCGCCGCCCTTCCGGGCAGGTCCTGGCTTACCAGGCAGGCGCGGGCGTCCACCCATTCGACCCCATGCCCGATGGAGCCAAGCCAGCGGGCGCTGATTTTCGTCGCCATGAGCTCGCCGAGAGCCATGGTCATGGCCTCGACGGGCGCGGTTGCCTCGCAGGCCAGGCGAACACCGGCGAGAAGCTCATCAAGCCTGTCGAAGTAAGGCGCCAGCAGCGGCTCGCCTTCGAGGTCGAGGTCGCGGGCCAGCGCCAGATGCTGGCTCTTGATGGCCTCTGTGTCACATTCGCGGTCCGCCGCCGCCGCCTCCAGCAAATCCGCCAGCCCGTCCGAGACCCCGGCGAGGGCCGAGTGAACAATAACCAGACGCCGATCCGCATAATCGCCGGATCGGAGAATACTGGAAATGGAGTCCCACTGGCGACGGCTTGATACACTTGTCCCGCCGAACTTCAGAACGATCCATTCGATTTCACTGTTATCCATTTTCACTGTCATCCATGTTGATAATCCGTCCATGTGCCGGTAATTCCTGGCGAGCGGGGCGCTGGCACAAAAAATCCCGCAGCGATCAAATCGTTGCGGGCTTCCTTCCAATGCTGTTGTACGATGTAAGAGCTAGGCTACATGCTCAGCTTTCCCGCACCACGAAGGGACCGCGCCGACCGGCAGCGGTTTGGAGATGCGATTAATGGTTGGCATATTGTTCATGGCGGCCACTTAATGCCGAAACGCGGCGAAAAGGTCAAGCCATTAGATATTGGCAGGCAAATCCCCGCGTTTTCCATTCCTATTCAGTGCGAAGCGCCAGCGCTGCTTCCAGAAGGTCGCGCGATGCGGCAGCTATGACCTCGTACCGGGTTTGGCCCGGGCGCAGTGGCCGGCCCTTGAAATCCGATATGGCGCCGCCGGCGCCCTCGACAATGGGGACAAGGGCGGCCGCGTCATGCCAGGCCATGCCGTCTTCCACCACCAGGTCGATAAAGCCACTGGCCAGCAGCCCGTAAGCGTAGCCATCGCCGCCGCACGATGTGAGCCGGACGCCGCGGCGCAGATTTTCAAACCAAAGCTGGTCGCCGCTACCGGCCAGATGGACCGGATCGGTGGTGCTGAGCCGCGCCTGGCCCAGCGCCGAGACGCCCGATGTGGCGCAGCTACGCCCGTTCAACTCGGTTGGCATTGCCCGGCCCCCGATCCAGCGCTCGCCCAGGATCGGCTGGTCGATCACCCCCAACAACGGCCCGTCGTCGTAAATCCCGATCAGCGAAACGAACATGGGCTTGCCGCAAACGAAGGCTATGGTGCCGTCCAGGGGGTCAAGCGCCCAGGTGATCGCCGCCGTGCCGCTTTTCGCGCCGAATTCCTCGCCGATGATGGCGTGATCCGGATATGCGGCGCAAATGATCTCCCGCATCGCTGTCTCGGCCTCGAGATCGGCCATGGTGACCACCGGTGACGGCGCGTCTTTGGTCTCAAGGGCCAGCCCCGAGCGAAAATATTTTCTCAGTATATCCCCGGCCGCTTCCGCGGCTTGCCCGGCGACATGTTTCAGCCCGTCGATCGGTTCGGGGGGTGCGGTTTCCATAAATCGCGATTTTTCTCTTGCCATTCGTGCCGTATGAATGTATTAACACGTTAATACGCTAATACATTGGTTATCCAATAGCAAGTGGAGAATAGGCTGTGAACGCACGACCGGTCAAAAAAGCAGCGATGCGGCGGGCTGCGGAAAGCGGGGAGGGTGGCCATGCCATGGACATTACCCCCGGTTCCGGCGCCCGAAACCCCGAGGATTTCGCTGAGACCGCATTGGCCCGGGCGATGTGCAATCTCGGCACTGTCGAGGAGGCGGGATTGTTTTTGCGCGACCTCTGCACCCCAAGCGAAATCTCGGCTCTGTCCGAGCGCTGGCATGTGGCCCGCCTGCTTGACCAGGGAGAGCTCTCGTACCGGGACATTCATGACCGGACGGGCGTCAGCACCACCACCGTCGCCCGCGTCGCCCGCTTTCTTTTTCACGAGCCCAATCGCGGCTACCAGCTTGCGCTTGGCCGCTTGAAGGAATTCGATCATGGACAAAAAAAGGCTGCGGATAGCGATTCAGAAATCGGGTAGGCTCTCCGACGACAGCATGGCGTTGCTCTGGGCAGCCGGGCTTTCGATCTCCAGGAGCAAGGATGGGCTTTTCTACCGGGTGGAAAACCTGCCCGTGGACCTTCTGCTGGTCCGCGATGACGATATCCCGCGCCTGATCGGTGACGGTATTGCCGACCTTGGCATCGTTGGCCGCAATGTTCTGGAGGAATATGACGAGGCCAACGGCGGCCCCGGGACAGCAAAGTCCGACGGTAAAGTTTTGTATTCCCTCGGGTTTTCCAAATGCCGGCTGGCCATCGCGGTGCCGGAACAGACCGGCTATACCTCCGCCGAGAGCCTTGCGGGGCTGCGCATCGCCACCACTTACCCTGGTCTTCTCAACCGCTTCCTCAAAGCCGGGGGCATCGAGGCCGAGATTGTGGCAATGCATGGATCGGTCGAGGTGGCCCCGCGCCTTGGCCTTGCCGATGCAATTTGCGATCTGGTGGCGACCGGCGCGACGCTCGAGGCCAACGGCCTGAAGGCGGTCGAAACCATCCTGGAATGCGAGGCGCTGCTGGTCGGAACCGGAAAGCCCATAACGACCGAAAAACAACAGATTCAGGATCGGCTGCTGGCCCGCATCGACGGCGTTCTCGCCTCGAGAGAGACCAAATATATCATGCTGAACGCGCCGCTTTCGGCGTTGCCTGACATCAGGAAACTGCTGCCCGGATCCGCGGCGCCGACGGTGATTCCCCTGGAGGGCAGCGCCGATATGGTTGCCGTGCATGCGGTGTGCCGCGAATCGGTGTTCTGGGAGACCCTGGAAGACCTGAAGGGCGCCGGCGCTTCAGCCATCCTGGTCGTGCCCATAGAAAAGATGATGGTGTAGCAGGTGATGCAAATAATTCAGTGGACCAGCCTGACACCCGACCAGCAGGATACCTGCCTGGCCCGGCCGGCTGCGCAAGCCGCCGTCGCCGCTGGAGAGACGGTCGCGCGCATCTTCGCCGATGTGCGCGCCAATGGCGACGCCGCTGTACGGCGATTGCGGCGGGAACTGGACGATGTGACAGACGAAAGACTTTGCCTGCGGGTTCCGGATTTGCCCGACGACCAGGCGGGTCTCTCTGCCGCAGACCGCGATGCCATCGCCGTTGCCGGCGCCAATATCAAGCGGTTTCATAATGCCACCCGTGACCCCGCCGGGGCCACATCGCCCGAGATTGAAACCGCGCCGGGGGTGACCTGCTGGCAGGTCATGCGCCCCATCGACACCGTTGGTCTCTATGTGCCCGGCGGCAGCGCGCCGTTGCTCTCCACGTTATTGATGCTGGCCATACCGGCGAAAATCGCCGGCGTTGGAAAGATCGTGATGGCCACGCCGCCCCGCGGCGTGGACCTGATTGACCCGGCGATGGCTTACGCCGCCCGCGACTGCGGCATCGAGGAAATTTATCCGGTGGGCGGGGCTGTGGCCATTGCGGCCATGACCTGGGGCACCGAGACCATCCCCCGGGTCGACAAAATCTTTGGCCCGGGAAATATCTATGTTGATGCGGCCAAGCGCTTCGCCGCAAATCTCCCCGGCGGCCCGGCTATCGACCTGCCCGGCGGCCCCAGCGAGGTTCTTGTTTTGGCCGACGATAGCGCAACAGCCGAATTCGTTGCCGCCGATCTACTGGCCCAGGCGGAGCACGACGCCATGGCGCAGGTCATGCTGGCCACCACAAGCGCCCGGCTTGCCGATGAAGTTGCCGCCGAATTGCGCCGGCAACTGGTCGGCCTGCCACGCCGCAAAATCGCCCAGGCGTCGCTTGAAAACGGTCGCATCATCATCCTGCCGGACATGAAGAGCGGTGTGGAACTGGCCAACCGCTATGCGCCGGAGCACCTTATACTGGCGCTGGATAATCCGCGCGGGATGGTGGCGGAGATCAGCAATGCCGGGTCGATATTTCTCGGGCACTGGTCACCGGAGACCGCTGGAGATTTTGCCAGCGGCACCAACCATGTGCTGCCTACCGGCGGCGGCGCGCGCGCCCATGGCGGGTTGTCGGTGGCCTCCTTCATGAAGAGCGTGACTGTTCAGGAACTCACGGAGAAGGGTCTGTTGGGGTTGGCGCCGACGCTCGAGAGGCTTGCGGAACTGGAGGGTCTTGATGCCCACCGCAATGCGGTGGCGGTCAGAACCGCGCGTCTTCGGCAAGAAGGATTCGCCGCATGACCCTCGATCTCGACAAACTGGTGCGGCCCGAGATCGCGGCGCTTGAGCCTTACCGCTCGGCGCGCGGCGAGGCCCCCGATCCATCCGGATTTTTGCTGCTCGATGCCAATGAAAACCCCTATCCGGACCGGCTGCAGGGCAAGGGGGATGCGCTGAACCGCTATCCGGAGCCCCAGCCGCGCCGCCTCAAGGCCCGTTTGGCGCGCTTTTATGGCCTCGCCGAGGAGGGCCTGCTGATCACCCGGGGCAGCGATGAGGGCATCGATTTATTACTCCGCGCCTTCTGCCGACCCGGCGAGGACGCGGTGATAACCTGCCCGCCGACGTTTGGAATTTATGCGGTGGCGGCGCAAATTCAGGGCGCGGCGCTGGTTGAGGTGCCCCTCGATCAGGATTGCCAGCTCGACATCGCGGCGATCACGGCGGCGGCGGAGAAGACCTCGACCAAGCTGATTTTTATCTGTTCCCCGAATAACCCCACCGGCAATGACATGGAGCACACGGGCATCCTGCGGCTGGCCGCCGATCTGCCCCAGACGCTGATTATCGTCGATGAGGCTTATATTGAGTTTTCAGGCAGCCCGTCGCTTGCGGCGCGTATCGCCGGGCAGCCCAACCTGGTTGTTCTCAGGACATTGTCCAAGGCCTTCGGGCTGGCCGGAGTGCGTTGCGGGTCGGTGCTGGCCGGGCCGGAAATCATCGCGATATTGCGGCGCGTTCTGGCGCCATACCCGGTCCCCACCCCGGTGGCTGACGCCGCCTGCGAAGCCGTTGGCCCGGCGGGTCTGGCGCGCATGGCTTATGAAGTCGAACAGCTAAGCGCCGCCCGGGATCAGATGATCGGGGCTCTGGGCGGCGTCGCGGATGTGCAAAAAATCTTTCCCAGCAGCGCGAATTTCCTGCTCGTGAGATTCGCCGATTCGGATGCGGTCTGTCAGCGCCTTAAGGCCCGGGGGATACTGGTGCGCGATTTGAGCGCGAAGCTGCCCGGTTGTCTCAGGCTCTCTCTCGGCACCGCCCAGGAGAACGAGCTGTTGCTTCAGGCGCTGGGCATCGATAGCGCGCCTGCTGTCTGTTCTCGCCGGGCCAAGCGCACCCGAACCACCAACGAGACCAGCATATTCGCCGCCGTTGATCTGGATCGCCCGGCGGCCGCTGTGGTCGATACGGGCATCGCCTTTTTTGACCATATGCTGGAGCAGCTGGGCAAACATGGCGGCTTTGCGCTGACCCTCAAAGCCGAGGGCGATCTGCAGGTCGACCCCCACCACACCATCGAGGATTGCGCAATTTTACTGGGTGAAACGCTCAGGGAGGCGCTCGGCTCGAAGGCAGGCATCGCCCGCTACGGCTTTACGGTTGCCATGGACGAGGCACGGGCTCAAGCAATCATCGATCTCTCCGGGCGCGCTTACTGCCGGTTTGAAGGGCAGTTCGATGGCCCGTCCGTTGGTGGCATGCCGACCGAACTGGTGCCGCACGTATTCCGCAGCCTGGCCGACAGCCTCGGCGCCGCCATACATATTCGCCTCGACGGCGACAACGATCACCACAAGGTCGAAGCCTCTTTCAAGGCATTGGGGCGGGCGTTGCGCATGGCGATCCGGCGGGATGGCGGCGAAATCCCCTCCACCAAGGGGCAGCTCTGATGCGGGTCGGAATCATCGACAGCGGCTGCGCCAATGTCGCCTCGGTGGCTTTCGCGGTGCAGCGTGCCGGCGGCGATCCCTTCTCCAGTGCCGATCCGGCGCGCATCGAGGAAGCGGACCGCGTCATCCTGCCGGGGGTTGGAACCGCCCGCGCCGCCATGGAGCGGCTGCGGCAGACCGGCCTGGACAAATTAATTCCGCGCCTTGAGCAACCGGTGCTGGGCATCTGCCTGGGCATGCAGATTTTGCATGAGGCGTCCGAGGAAGACCATATACGCTGCCTGGGTATACTTCCCGGCAGACTGAAGGCAATCCCGCCGGGCAAGACCGCGCGCGTGCCCCACATGGGCTGGAACCAGCTTGTGATGACCAGGTCTGACGATCCGCTGGTGGCCGGGATTGATGACGGCGACTACGGGTATTTTGTGCACAGCTATTATCTCGCCCCGGGCGCCGCAACGATTGCCGAAAGCAACCACGGCCTGCCGTTGGCCGCCATCGTCCGGCAGGATAACTTCTGGGGTTGCCAGTTTCACCCCGAGCGCTCGGCAACGCTGGGCGCGCGCATTCTGAAAAATTTCATGGAGTTGCCATGTTGATCCTGCCCGCCATCGACCTGATGAATGGCCGCTGTGTGCGGCTGGAGAAGGGCGCCTTTGCCCACGCAACGCTGTACCAGGCGGACCCGCTGGCCATGGCGAAAAGCTTTGCCGAAGCCGGCGCCGAATGGGTGCATGTGATCGACCTCGACGGCGCCCGCAACGGCAAGGAAGGCAACCGGGACTGGGTGCTGCGCATTTGCCGCGAGGCCGGCCTGAAGGTGCAGAGCGGCGGCGGCCTGCGCTCCGAAGACGAGGTGGTGGCGTTTCTGGAAGCGGGCATCGATCGCGCCATCGTCGGCAGCATGGCGGTTCGCGACCCGGCGGTTATCGAGCGCCTGCTGGCGAGGTTCGGGCCGGAGCGCCTGACCATTGCGCTGGATGTGCGACCCGGCGCGCAGGGCCTGGAAGTAGCCGTTGATGGCTGGCAGGCCAAATCCGAGACCGCTTTTGATGACCTGCTGAAGCGCTTCCGCGATATTGGCGCGCGCCATATTCTGGTCACCGACATTTCCCGAGACGGCATGCTGCAGGGTGCGAATGTGGCGCTCTACAAGGGTCTGGCGGGAGATTATCCCGATCTGGCGGTACAGGCATCCGGCGGCGTTGCCGGAAAAGCGGATATTGATCTGCTGGCGGCGTCCGGTGCCGCCGCGGCTGTGGTTGGCAAGGCAATCTATGAGGGCCGCGTAAGCCTGGCGGAGCTGTTCGATGCTGGCTAGGCGCATCATCCCCTGCCTTGATGTCCGTGATGACAAGGTGGTCAAGGGCGTCAGGTTTCGCAACCACGAGACCGTCGGCGGCATCCTGGAACTGGCCGGGCGATACGTTGAGGAAGGCGCGGACGAGCTGGTGTTTTATGATATCACCGCCAGCGCCGAGAACCGCTCTGTCTCTCCCGGCTGGGTGCGGGACGTGGCGGCGCTGCTGGATATACCCTTCACCGTGGCGGGCGGCATACGCACGCTCGCTGACGCCGCCCTTCGTCTGGAGAATGGCGCCGAGAAGATATCCATCAATTCCCCGGCCCTCGAGCGCCCCGCCCTGATCGGCGAGATGGCCCGCGAGTTCGGCAGCCAATGCGTCGTCCTGGGTGTCGACAGCCTGATGCGGAACGGCGGCTATGGGGTCTGCCAATATACCGGCAGCGCGGAACGGACCCTGCACACCGGCCGCGACACGCTTGCGTGGATTGCCGAAGCTATCGACCGCGGCGCCGGCGAGGTTGTCCTCAACTGCATGGACCAGGACGGTGTGCGTCAGGGCTACGACCTCGAACAACTCTCCCGGGTCCGCGAAATCTGCCCGGTGCCGTTGATCGCCTCGGGCGGTGCCGGGGCGCCCGAGCATTTTCGCGACGCTTTCCTGCGCGCGGACGCGGATGGTGCGCTGGCCGCCAGCGTCTTCCACAGGTCGGAAATCGCCATCCCCGCTCTCAAACGCTATCTCGCCCGCGAGGGCGTGGAGGTACGAATATGACGAAACATGATCTCGACCCCGCCGCCATCGACTGGGACAAGCTCGACGGCCTTGTTCCGGCGGTGGTTCAGGATGCCCGCACCCGCGACGTGCTGATGCTCGGTTACATGAACCGCGAGGCGCTGGAAGCGACGCTTGCGGACCGGCTTGTAACATTTTTCAGCCGCAGCCGGCAGCGCCTCTGGCGGAAGGGCGAGACCTCCGGGAACCACCTTGGGCTGACCCGAATCCGGCTGGATTGTGACCAGGATACCCTGCTGATCGAGGCGGTCCCCGAGGGGCCGACCTGCCATCTGGGAAGCGACACCTGTTTCGGTGATCGCGAACCGTCACCGGCCTGGCTGGCGCTTCTGGAGGCAACCATCGGTGAGCGGGCCGAGGCGGGCTCCGCGGAAAGCTATACCGTGGAAATGCTCAAAGGCGGACCGGCCGGAACTGCCCGAAAGCTTGGTGAAGAGGCCATAGAAGTGGTGCTTGCGGCAACCACCGAGAGCGCGGAACGGGTGGCCGAGGAAGCCGCCGACTTGATTTATCATCTGCTGCTGGTGCTGAAATCCAGGGATATCGGCCTGGGCGAGGTGATCGACGTGCTGCAGAAGCGCGCCCATGACCGATAAGAACGGATAGAGATGGAAACAACCTTGAGCGCCTAACGCTCGAGGAATTTCCTGACGTTGCGCGCCGCCTGGCGGATGCGCTGTTCGTTCTCCACCAGCGCCATGCGCACATACCCTTCGCCGTGCTCGCCAAAGCCAATCCCCGGCGACACAGCAACCTGAGCCTCGGCCAGCAGTTGCTTGGCAAACTCCATCGACCCCCCGGCGGCAAAGCGCGCCGGCAGGGGGGCCCAGACGAACATGGTGGCCGCGGGCGAGGGGATTTCCCATCCCGCCCGGCCCATGCTTTCCACCATCACGTCGCGGCGCCGTTTATAGGTGGCGCGGGTCTCCTCGACACAGTCCTGCGGGCCGTTCAGCGCCGCCACGGCAGCGACCTGGATGGGCGTGAATGCGCCATAGTCCAGGTAAGACTTCACCCGTGCCAACGCCGCCAGCAGCTTCCTGTTTCCCGCCGCAAAGCCGATCCGCCATCCCGCCATGGAATAGGTCTTGGACATGGAAGTGAATTCCACGGCGATGTCCCGGGCCCCCTCCACCTGCAATATCGAGGGCGGCGGGTCGCCGAAGTAAATCTCGGCATAGGCCAGATCGGAAAGGATATAAATATCCCGGGCCCGCGCGTAGGCCACGATCTCGCGGTAAAAATCGAGATCCACGACCTGCGCCGTCGGGTTTGAGGGGTAATTCAGGATCAAAGCTTTGGGAGCGGGTCCGGCTGCCGACACCGCCTTGTCCAGTTGCTGCATGAAATCCAGGTCCGGACCGACCGGAATTTTACGGATTTCCGCACCGGCGATGGCAAATCCATAGGAATGAATGGGATAGCAGGGCTCGGGCGAGAGGATTACGTCGCCCGGTCCGGTGATTGCCTGGGCCAGGTTTGCCAGGCCTTCCTTGGAGCCGATGGTAACAATCACTTCGTCCTCGGGATCAAGGCCGACGCCAAAACGCCGGTCATAGTAAGCGGCCAGGGCGCGGCGCAGGCCCGGGATGCCCCGCGACGCCGAATAGCGGTGAGTGCGCGGGTCCTGCACGGTCTCGGTCAGCTTGTCGATGATATGTTGCGGCGTCGGCAGGTCGGGGTTGCCCATGCCAAAGTCGATGATGTCCTCGCCCCGCGCCCGCGCCGCCGCCTTGATGGCGTTGATCTCCGCGAACAGATAGGGGGGCAGCATTTTGATGCGATAGAAGTCTTCCAAGCTGCAGCGCCTTTTTTGGGATTCAGGGCCGGAACTGCCCGGTTCCGCGAAGTCTTTATAGCGGTTGTCCGTCACGCCCCGGCAACTTTTTCTGCATCGCCATTTTTGGAAGTCGCCGTTTGCGGGAACCGTTCCCTCACGGGGATATATGCCCGCATGAGAATGTGGCGACATCCCGACCCGGGGGGCCGGCCTAGAAAATAAAGTCGTCGGCGTGAAGGTCGGCCAGGAGGACGTTGAGCAGGGTGACGCTGTCGTTGCCGTCGAGGGCGATCACCACGTCGTCGCCAACCTGGGTCGAAGCAGCCTGTATCTCCGCCAGGTTAACGAAACCAAATGCGCTGATATCCAGTACATCGCCCGGGCCCGCGCCGGGGGTAAAGTCGACAATGGTGTCGTTGCCGCTGCCGTTGGCGAAGATGAAAGTATCGTTGCCCAGCGCCCCGGTCAGGCGGTCGTCGCCACCACCGCCGGTGATTGTGTCGTCGCCCTGGGCGGCGATAATGATTTCATCCGCCGCGGTGCCCACCAGCACATCGGCGCCGCTGGTGCCGAGGATATCCACCGAGCCGGTAAAATCGCCACCGAAGACCACGAAGGAGGCGCCGGAGGAAGTACCGTTGGGACTGTCGGTCGGTGCCCCGACAATCAAATCCGCGAAGCCGTCGCCGTTGACATCGCCGGCGCTGCTGACCGATATGCCCGAAAGGTCGCCGGCCGAGACGCCGTTGATGACGAAGCCGCCGATGCCCTGTTCCACGTCCGAGAGCTCCACAGCCGAGCCATCGGCTTTGCCGAAGACCAGGAAGGAGGCCCCGGACTCGAGGCCGTTGGGATCGTCGGCAAAAGCGCTGACGATCAGGTCGTCGAGGCCATCGCCGTTGACGTCCCCGGCGCTGCTCACCGACCGGCCCGATTGGTCGCCCGCCGAGACACCGTTGATGACAAAGCCGCCGATGCCCGCCTCGATATCGGAGAGTTCGACCACGCCGCCGTCGGCCTTGCCGAAGACCACGAAAGACGCCCCGGACTGGGTGCCGTTGGGATCGTCAAGGCCTGCGCCGACAATCAGATCATCGAGGCCGTCGCCGTTCACATCGCCGGCGCTGCTCACCGAAAAGCCCGAAAGGTCGTCGGCCGAGACGCCGTTGATGACAAAGCCGCCGATGCCTTGTTCCACGTCCGAGAGTTCCACCGCCGTGCCGTCGGCCTTGCCGAAGACCACGAAAGAGGCCCCGGATTGACCGCCGTTGGGATCGTCGAAATGAGCCCCGACAATCAGATCATCGAGGCCGTCGCCGTTGACATCCCCGGCGCCGCTCACCGAATAGCCCGAGCGGTCGTAAGCCGAGACGCCGTTGAAGCGCCAGTTCTCGGGCTTGCCGGACGGCTGAAAAGGCATACCGCGAAACGGCCCCAGTAGCCCTCGCATCGTCTCCCACAGATCGCGGATCAGCCGATCCCACGGTTGTAATAATTGATTGCCGTCGGCATGGAATACTGAATCCTCAAGGTAGTTGTCAGCCGCCGCCCACGACCGGACGTTGACGTTCGTGAAGCCGCTGTCACTGAACTCAAAATTAAAAGTGCTGCTGAGCTGGAAATCAATTTCAAATTCGGTGCCTCCAGTGGCAAAACCCGAAACAATGGTTGTTGTGATATGGATGCCGATAAGATTGATGATGGTAAGATTGGGTGTTGTGTCATCATCTCCAATATCGTCATCAGGCGCATCGGATGTTTTGGTGACGGTTGCTTTGACCACGGTTGCTTCAAAA
>JACZSK010000047.1 GCA_022574255.1 Pseudomonadota bacterium | reverse complement strand
CTGATTGGAGCCGGCGGACGGATGACAAGCTGCCGAGACGCAGTATGCAGGGAAGGTCGGCCAGTGGCACAGGCAAAAAAGCTGGACTCGCCGATCAAGTCGGCGAGTGACGAGAAAATGAGATGAAAGTGGCCGGTAAGGGGCCTCCGGAGAATAACCTGTTGGAATTTCAGAGCTGTCTCATGCCTGCCCCGTTCAGGGGCGGTTCAGGTTGATCCCGCTAAAAGATGCCCGGATAAGGGAAAGCAAGGGAACGAGAGATGCGCGCGGTCAAACCGATTCTGTTACTGCTGGCTGTTGCCGGGCTGTCCATGGCGCGGGAGGCGCCCGGCCCCGAGGTTGGTTTCACCGACAATACGGCAAATAATGAAGCGGCCGGCGAGCCGGCGGGTCTTACCGGCGACCAATGGCTGGAAATTCTTGCACCGGTTCTGGTCAGCGCGCGGCCCCAGTGAAAGTGGCTATAGCCGCCAATCGCCGTTTGCTCTGACAGCCGCGCTCACAGCTCGATCTCGCACCATATGGGGGTGTGGTCAGAGGCCTTTTCGCGGCCGCGCGGGGCGGGGTCAACCTGGCAATCCTTCAACCTGTCGGCGGCCTGCGGGCTGAGCATCAGATGATCGATGCGCAGGCCATTATCCTTCTGCCAGGCGCCGCGCTGGTAATCCCAGAAAGTATAATTTTGCCCCGAGGGACGAATTTGGCGCAGCGCATCGGTATAGCCCATGAACTGAATTTCACGGAATTTGGCCCGTGATTCCGGCTGGGTCAGCGCGTCCTCGCGCCAGCCTTCGGGGTCAAAACAGTCCTCGTCCCTGGGAATGACATTGTAGTCGCCGGCCAGCACAACGGGCTCTTCCCATTCCAGAATGGCCCGCGCCCGCGCTGTCAGATGCGCCATCCAGTCCAGCTTGTAGTCGAATTTCTCGCCCGGCCGGGGGTTGCCGTTGGGCAGGTATATTGATGCCACCCTGAGGCCACCGGTGAAGGCCTCGATGTAACGTGCCTGCGGGTCGTTCTCGTTTCCCGGCAGGCCCCGGGTCACGTCTTCAAGGGGGAATTTCGACAGCAGCGCGACACCGTTGTAGGTTTTCTGGCCATGGACGGCGAGGTTATAGCCCCTGTCCTCTATTTCCAACGCCGGGAAATTCTCATCAATGCATTTGATTTCCTGCAGGCAGACAATGTCCGGGGCGGCCTCGTCCAGCCATTCCAGCACGCGCGGCAGGCGGGCCTTGATCGAGTTGACATTGAAGGTGGCAATTTTCATGGCCCGGTGCCTTTAAAGGGTGCGTGCTGCCAGCCGGGTGATTTTAACAGGCGTTGCCTCAGCTGGCATCCTCGAATTCGGTCAGCGTCAGGATCATATTGACCGTCTCTCCGTCTTCGGACAAGGGCAGGATGATGGCAGTAATTGACATATGGTCACGGTCCGGTTCCCGCAACTGGTTTTTTATCACCACGGGTCCGGCGGATTGTACGCATGCCTCGCAGGTTGCCGTCATGGATGCGCGCGCTTCAACGTGGGTAATCTCGGAAAAAAGCCTGTTCTGCATTTTTTGGCCGGTCATGTCTTCCAGGCGCGAGCCGGCCACGCGATAATAGTAATCGCTGCCGCCATCGATGACCTCTACAAGGCAAATGGCAGAAAGGAGCCTGGGGACATTGATCGGATCGAAATCGCTTCGCTGCGGCATCGACCGTTCGCCGCGGAGAGTCTTCCAATGTTCGAAGAGTTCCACAAGGCCGGGATATCCCGCGACCCGCGAGTCAATATCATCAACAAACACCTGCAATAAATCAGGCACACCCACCCCCCGGTAGTTTTCTTGCTTTTAAGTACCGAAAAAGAGAATAGCAGATAAGGTCAGACCGAAAAAGAAGTTCCACAGCCGCAGGAGGCCTGTGCATTCGGGTTATTGATGCGGAACGACGAGCCGCCAATATCCTCGATAAAGTCAACCTCGGAACCGATCAGATACAAGAGCGAAGTCTCGTCAATCAGCACCGTTTCGCCATCGCGCTCGACAACGATATCACTGTCCGCCCGCTCCTTTGCCCAGTCGAAGGCATATTGGAAGCCCGAGCATCCGCCGCCATTCACCGCGATGCGCAGCATCAAATCAGGGTTTCCCTCGCGCGCCTTCAATTCGCCAATGCGGCGGGCGGCGTTTTCGGTCATGGTCACTGGTGCTGCTTCGGTCATAATCTGGTCTGCCCATTACATTTATTGGTTTGTGATACTGTATTTAGGTGTCTTCGCGGCCCTGTCAATGACCCGCATTCGCAACTTTGCTAATATAAGCTATATCCGTGGTATTCCCAAAGCATTAACAGTCGTTGCAGGCGGGCTGAACTGTGGTTAGTTTCCTGCATTAATCCCGTGTACCAGGTATTTCAGGGCATGACCGCCACATTTGAAGACATTCTGGCCGATTATGCGTCAAAACCGTCCGAGAGCCGGGGCCGGCTTCATTCCGAAGTGGAGAGCGAGTCGCGGTCGGTTTACCAGCGCGACCGGGACCGCATCATTCATTGCTCGACCTTTCGCCGCCTGAAGCACAAAACGCAGGTTTTTGTCTTTCACGAGGGCGATTACTATCGCACCCGGCTTACCCATTCCATTGAAGTGGCGCAAATCGCGCGCAGCATATCGCGCACCCTTGGCCTGAACGAAGATTTGGCCGAAGCGCTTTCGCTGGCCCACGATTTTGGCCATACGGCTTTTGGTCACGCCGGCGAAGAGGCGCTGGATGCCGCCATGCAGGAATTCGGTGGCTTTGACCACAATGCGCAATCCCTGCGCCTTGTCACCTCGCTGGAAAAGCGCTATGGCGCTTTCGACGGGCTGAATCTGACCTGGGAGACCCTGGAGGGCCTGGCCAAGCATAATGGGCCGCTGGTTGACAGCCCCGTCGATATCAACTCGCCACCGGCTTCATTGCCCGAGGCTATTCGCGAATATCTGCCCCTGCATGACCTGGAAGTGCATACATGGCCCGGCCTGGAGGCACAGATAGCGGCGCTTTCCGACGATATCGCCTACAATAATCACGATATTGACGACGGGCTGAGGGCCGGGCTTTTCAGCCTCGACGAACTGGGCGAAATTGGCATTGTCGGCGAACAGTTGCAGCGGGTCCGCAAGGCTTACCCGGATATCAGCGACCATGTGCTGATTCACGAGCTGGTGCGCCGTCTGATTAACGGGATGGTCACCGACCTGGTTGACGAAACAAAGCGCCGCCTTGCCGGACTGGAACCCGGGAGCGCCGACGATATTCGCGCCGCGGGCGGGGCCATTGCCGCCTTTTCCGATGAATTTGTCGCCTATGACAAAGCGCTTAAAGCCTTCCTGAAACAGCATATGTATGCCCACTTCCGGGTCAATCGCATGGCCAGCAAGGGAAAAAGGGTAGTGACAGACCTGTTTGATCTGTATATCCGGGAGCCCGGATGCCTGCCGCCCGAATGGTCGGCGCAGGCAGGAGCCCCGGGAAGCGCCGAAACAGCGCGCATCGTGGCCGATTTTATCGCTGGAATGACAGACCGTTATGCGCTCAGGGAACATCAAAAATTGTTCGATTTGTCATCTATAGAAATATGAATATTTTCAATCATTTCAAAGATATTGTTAATGTAACAATAGAAGAACTTTCACAGGCCGGCGAGCTGCCGGAAGGGCTTGATCTTGGCGCTGTGAGCGTAGAGCCGCCCCGCGACCCCGGCCATGGCGATATCTCGACCAATGCGGCCATGGTTCTGGCCAAGGCGGCGGCCATGAATCCGCGCGACATAGCCGAAAAAATTGCCGGCGCATTGCGCGATGTCGCCGATGTGGCCAGCGTCGATGTGGCCGGGCCGGGCTTCATTAACCTGCGGCTGGATGATTCCTTCTGGCAGGCGCGGGTTGCGGAAATCCTGCTCGACGGTCTGGGATACGGCGACAGCGATCTGGGCGGCGGCGAAGCGGTCAATGTGGAATATGTCTCGGCCAATCCCACCGGGCCCATGCATGTGGGCCATGTGCGCGGCGCCGTATTCGGCGATGCGCTGGCCAGTTTGCTGGCCAAGGCGGGCTACGACGTTGCCAGGGAATATTACATCAATGATGCAGGCGCCCAGATCGACGTGCTGGCGCGCTCGGTTTACCTGCGTTACCAGCAGGCGCTCGGCATTGATATCGGCGATATCCCCGAGGGATTCTACCCCGGGGACTATCTGATTCCGGTGGGCGAGGCGCTGGCCAAAGAGCAAGGTGATGCCTGGCTGGATCAGCCCGAAGAGGTGTGGTTGAAGCCGGTGCGGCTGGCCGCGACCGAGGCAATGATGCGGATGATCCGCGAAGATCTGCATATGCTGGGCATCGACCACGAGGTTTTCTTTTCCGAATCCGATCTTGTTGCCTCGGGGCGTATCGACCAGGCCATCGAAATGCTCAGGGCGAAGGGGCTGGTCTACGAGGGCGTGCTGGAGCCTCCCAAAGGGCAGAAACCGGACGATTGGGAACCGCGCCCCCAGACCCTGTTCCGCTCCACTGAATTCGGCGATGATGTGGACCGGCCGCTGAGAAAGTCGGACGGCAGCCATACCTATTTCGCCGCCGACATTGCCTATCATTACGACAAGGCGAAGCGCGGCTTTCTGCGCCAGATCGATGTGCTGGGCGCCGACCATGTGGGCTACGTGAAGCGGCTGGAGGCGGCGGCCAGGGCGGCGACCGACGGCAAGGGCCAGGTCGATGTGCGCCTCTGCCAACTGGTGCGGCTGTACCGCAATGGCAAGCCGGTGAAAATGTCCAAGCGCGCCGGCACCATGGTGACGTTGAAGGAGCTGGTCGAGGAAGTTGGCAAGGATGTGGTGCGTTTCATCATGCTGACCCGCAAAAACGAAGCGCCGCTGGACTTCGATTTCACCAAGGTCGTCGAACAGTCGCGGGACAATCCCGTTTTCTACGTCCAGTATGCCCATGCCCGCGCCCACTCGGCGCTGCGCAAGGCGCGGGAGAGCTTCCCCGACATGAATTTTTCATCCGTCGGCCTGGCGGAGGCCGATATGAGCCTGCTCACCGACCCGGCCGAAGTGGCCCTGATCAAGGCGATGGCGGGCTGGCCGCGCATGGTGGAGACGGCGGCGGAGGCCCACGAGCCCCATCGCATCGCCTTTTACCTCTATGATTTGGCCGCGGAATTTCATACGCTTTGGAACAAGGGCAACGACGATCTGTCGCTGCGCTTCATCATCGAGAGCGATGCGGAACGCACTCACGCCCGGCTCGCGATGGTTCTGGCGCTGGCGACGGTCATTCGGTCGGGGCTTGAAGTACTTGGAGTAGATGCCGTCGAGGAGATGCACTGATGGCTGAAGATGACGACAGGCCCGAAGACGATATCGATGATGACGACGATAGCGATCTCTTCCAGCCGCCACCGCCGGACAAGGCTGAAGATAAGGACGCCTCCCCCGAGGATGCGCCGGGGGACCCATTGAGCGACGCCTTGGCTGAAGGCGCGGCAGGAGATGACGAAGCGGAGTCTGGAGATCAGGAAGAGGAGCCGGGTGACGAAGACGATGGCGAACTCTTCGCACAGGAAGAGGAAGGGCCTCTGCCCGGCGGACACGAGCCCGGCGGACATGAGCCGGTTCTGCCAACCACCGACGAAGAAGACGAAGACACCGACGCCGACGCCCCCGAGGTTGATGAGGATGTCGATTTGTTCAGCGAGTCCGCTGATACGGACGAAGAAGAAGATGAAGACCAGGACGCAGGTGACGACGATGAGGAGCCTTCCGGGGGGGCCCGCCAGCGCTACCCCTGGCTCCAGACTTCCGGCGAAGAGGAAGAGGAGGAGCTGGAGGAAGAGCATTTCCTGCAGGGCCGTGCGCTCATAATTGTCGGCGCCGGCGTCGTATTTGTTATTTTCGCCGCACTCATCTGGTTCCTTTACGCGCAGGGTGGCGACGCGCCACGCGACGAGGAGGTGGCCCTGATCGAGGCCCCCGAGGGACCGGCTAAGGTCGAGCCCGAGGACCGCGGTGGTATGGAAGTTCCCGACCAGGACAAGCTGGTTTTTGACCGGGTCTCGGGTGAAGAAACCGAAGTGGAGGAAAACCTGCTGGATGGGCCCGAGGAGACGATGGCTGTGCCAGAATCGTCTCAAGAATCAGCTTCGGAATCCCTGGACCAACTGGTGGACGCGCTGGTGCAGGAAGAAGTCGTGGCGGATGCCGGAGCAGAAGAAGAAGCTGTTGCCGCACCACCCGTGGAAACGCCCGCGGTTGCCGCGGAGCCGGCGCCAGAACCTGTTGCAGCCCCGGCGGCCCCCGTGACCGCTGGCGGCACCCATGTTGTGCAACTGGGCTCATTTGGCTCCGCTGATCGCGCTGAAACAGCCTGGCGGATTATGAAGAACCGCCATTCCATCACCCTCGCCGGGATGGGTAATGATATCCAACGCGCCGACCTTGGCGCACGCGGTATCTTTTACCGTCTGCGGACCGACGCTCTGGGCCTGGATGATGCGCAGGACCTGTGCGCCGACCTCAAAGCCGACGGGCAGGATTGCCTGGTCGTGCGTAAATAGGAACCAGAACTTGAAACCGGTCATATTTGCCTGTGCGGGGGAGACTCTGACGGCGGAGGAAAAGGCGTTCTTCGCGGCTGAGCAGCCTGCGGGTATCATTTTGTTCAAACGTAATGTCAAGAATCCCGAACAGGCGTCGGGCTTGATCCGGCAGATCAAATCGGCGCTGGGCAGGTCCCGGGTTCTTATCCTGGTCGACCAGGAGGGGGGCCGGGTACAGCGGCTGGGCCCGCCGCACTGGCGCCGCTCGCTGTCGGCGCGGGTATACGGAAATATGGCGGTGGAAGACGCCGATCGGGCCCGTGAAGCGCTTCGCTTGTCTATTCTGAGTACTGGGCTGGAGTTGCGTTCCCTGGGCATCACCGTTGACTGCCTGCCGGTGCTGGACGTGCCCCGGGCCGGGTCCGACGAAGTCATCGGTGATAGAGCCTTCAGCGAAGACCCCGCGGTCGTGGCTGATCTCGGCAGGGTGGCCGCCGACGCCCTGATCGAGGCCGGTGTATTGCCGATCATCAAGCATATTCCCGGCCATGGCAGGGCCAAAGTCGACAGCCATCAGTCGTTGCCACGGGTCGCCGCGTCGCTGGCCGAGCTCGAGGCGAATGACTTTCCACCCTTCCGCGCGCTCACCGGCCTGCCGATGGCGATAACTGCCCATGTGGTCTATGAGGCTATCGACCCCGATAACCCGGCGACGCTTTCAGCAAAAGTTATCGGCGACATAATCAGGGGGTCGATCGGCTTCCAAGGCCTGCTGATCTCCGATGACCTTTCCATGGGCGCGCTGAGCGGCGACTTGGCGGCACGTGCGACCGGCGCACTGGCAGCCGGGGTTGACCTGGCGCTGCATTGCACCGGCGATATGGCCGAGATGCAGGAGATTGCGGCGGTGCTGGAACCTGCCGACGACCAGATAACGGAAAAGATCGGCGCCGCGCTTCAGCTGATTGCCGACCCACCGGAGCATGACGCTCAAGGTATAATTGAGCGCTATAACGACCTGATGACAGCGGGAGTGTAGTTTTGGAAGCCATGGCAGCAAAAGTCCTGGGCCTCGCGGTCTGGGTAATACCCGTACTTCTGGCGATCACCTTTCACGAGGCGGCGCATGGCTATGCCGCGTATGTGCTGGGCGACGATACGGCGAAGCGGGCCGGCCGGCTTTCGCTGAACCCCAAGAACCATATTGATCCCGTCGGCACCATCCTGATGCCGCTGGCGCTTTACTTTCTCGCCGGATTCGTTTTCGGCTATGCCAAGCCGGTGCCGGTGCGCTTCGACAGGCTGCGCCGCCCGCGCCGCGACATGATATTGGTGGCGCTGGCCGGCCCCGCCGCGAATATAGCTCTGGCCATAGTTGGCACGCTGCTTATCCCGGTGGTGGTGCTGCTGCCGTCCTTTCTCGGCCAGTGGTTTATCGAGAGCCTGCACATACTGATCATTTTCAACCTGATCCTTGCGGTCTTTAACATGCTGCCGGTGCCGCCCCTGGACGGCGGGCGGGTGATCAGTGGCTTGTTGCCGCCCCATGTGGCGCGCAGCTACGCGCGGGTCGAGCCTTACGGAATTTTCATCATCATCGGCACGATCATGCTGTTGCCCATACTGCTGCGCCCGTTTGGCCTCGACTTCCAGCCTGCCGATTATCTCATCTGGATGCCCGCCGAATTCTTGTATAGTCTGCTGCTGTCGATTGTCGGGTGACAGGCCCGCCAGCGGAAAATGCAAGCAGTGGAATAACGCCAGAGCCATGTCTGCGAACGGTACGGAAGAATTTGACATCGGCGGGATGAACCCGGCCGTGATCGCCGATTCCGAACGGCTGGTCCTGAATATCGAGGGCTTCGAGGGGCCGCTGGATGTGCTGCTGGTTTTGGCGCGCACCCAGAAGGTCGATCTGGCGCAAATCTCGGTGCTGGAACTGGCCGAGCAATTCCTGGTCTTTGTCAGCGCGGCGCGGCGCCTGCGGCTCGAATTGGCGGCCGACTATCTGGTAATGGCCGCCTGGCTGGCTTACCTGAAATCGCTTCTGCTGCTGCCCGATGATCCGGACAGCGAGGAGCCCTCGGCGGAAGAAATGGCGATGCGGTTGCAATTGCAATTGCAGCGGCTGAATGCCATGCGCGAGGCGGCGGTGTGGCTGATGTCGCGCGACCGGCTGGGCCGCGATGTTTTTGCCCGCGGCATGCCCGAGCATGTGCAGGTCAGCCGCAACACCGCCTATGACGTGACCCTGTACGAGTTGCTGAAGACGTACGGCAACCAGCAGATTCGCCATTCAACGGAGGATCTGCATATCGGGCGCCGACCCGTCTATTCGCTGGAGGAAGCCCTGCACAGGCTGGAGGGACTGGTGGGCGAGACCATCAACTGGACGCGGCTGCAGGAGTTCTTGCCAAGCTCCGGGGCGACGACTGAGAGCGACGAGAGTTTTCGCAAGTCGGAATTCGCCAGCATGTTCGCCGCCGGGCTGGAACTGGCGCGCACCGGCGTGATTGAGATCAGACAGCTGGAGACCTTCGGGCCCATTTACCTGAAGCGTCGCAAGAAGAAAAAAGAAAAAAAAGGGGGCGGCACCTAGACCGCGGGAACCATGGAAAGAAACCAGGAACATTTGAGAATGGTTGAGGCGCTGTTGTTTGCGTCAGCCTCGCCGCTGTCCGAGGAAAATATCGCCGAGCGCCTGCCCGAGGGCGCAGATATCACCGCCCATATTGAAACTCTGAAAGAGACATACAGGGGGCGCGGCGTCAATCTGATCCATGTCTCGGGCAGATGGATGTTCCGCACCGCACCCGATCTCTCATTTCTCTTGCGCAAGGAAGTCGAGGAACAACGCCGCCTGTCGCGCGCCGGTACCGAGACATTGGCGATCATCGCCTATCACCAGCCGGTTACGCGGGCGGAAATCGAGGAATTGCGCGGCGTCAGCCTTTCCAAGGGCACGCTGGATGTGCTGATGGAAGCGGGCTGGGTGCGCCCAAAAGGACGCCGGCGCACGCCGGGCCGCCCGGTCACCTATGGCACCAGCGATGAGTTCCTGGTGCATTTCGGGCTCGAATGCGTGGAAGACCTGCCGGGACTGGAAGAGCTGAAGGCAGCCGGGCTTCTGGAGCGCATTGAAGTGGCACTTGATCGCATGGAGCGCGAGTCGCGCCAGGAGGCAAAGGAAGCCGCGGCAAAGGCTGCGGAGGAAGAAAACGCTCCGGAACTGGACCTGGATTCCATGCCGGATAACGATCCGCCGGAAGAGGGCATCCAGGAATCCGGCCCCCAGGAAGTGGTATCCGAATAATGCGTTCGCCGGGAAACAGGGAACGGATGGTTGGCAGGAGATGACCGGTGGTCTTCATCTGGCCGATATTCATCACCGTTTCGGCGACCGCCAGGTGATCTCTGGACTGTCTCTGGATGTTGACGACGGCGAGATCGTCTGCCTGCTCGGGCCTTCGGGCTGCGGTAAAACAACAACTCTGCGGCTGGCGGCCGGGCTTGAAGAGCTGCAGTCGGGCAGCATAAGTGTGGGCGCGCAACAGGTAGCGGGAAAGGGCATCTTTGTACCGCCCGAGACGCGCCGTATTGGCCTGGTGCCACAGGACTACGCGCTGTTTCCACATCTGACTGTGCAGGGGAACATCATGTTCGGGCTGAACAGCCTGAACCGGCGGGAGCGCGAGGAACGGGCGGCCACGCTGCTCCGGCAGGTCGGGTTGGCGCATCTGGCAGGGGCCTATCCACACACGCTTTCCGGGGGCGAGCAGCAAAGGGTGGCGCTGGCCCGGGCGCTGGCGCCGGAGCCCCGCGTGATGCTGATGGACGAGCCTTTTTCCGGGCTGGACGTGACCACGCGCGGCGCGGTGCGGCGCACCACGCGAAAAATTCTGCGCGCCCGCGGCGTGCCCACATTGATTGTAACCCATGACCCCGGCGAGGCCCTGGAATTGGCCGACCGCATTGCGGTGATGCGCGACGGGGTGATTGTTCAGGCTGGCCCGCCTGCCGATATTTACCAGGAACCTGCCGACAGCTACGTGATGGAACTTTTCGGCGCCCCCAACCGTTTTTCGGCGACAGTGGCGGCGGGCAAGCTGGATACGCCCTTTGGCTTGATCCCGGCGGGGTCGTTCGACGAAGGCACGGCGGTCAATATTTTGTTTCGCGCCGACGCGGTTCGGCTGGCCGGGGATGATGGCGACGGCGGGGCAGTAAGCGCGAAAGTATCCTCGGTGCGGCTACGCGGCGCGACGGAGCGCGCTGAACTGGCGCTGGAAAAAACCGGAGAGCGGCTGGTCATGGACCGGCTGCATGGCAGCGGCCTGAAAAAAGGCGACATGGTTCGTCTGACCGTCGACCTGACTGCTTTTCACTTGTTCCTGGCGGCAGATTGAAGCCTGTGAAATCGACGCCGCCATTGTGGTTCGGGTTGCAGTTGGGATAGACTGTTCACAATTGACGCCCTGCTGTTCGGGGTGCGTAACGAAGGGATATTATCGACATGCCTGGCTGGATAGAAATTGCAGTCGTCCTGATCATCTTGATCTTGCTGTTTGGCCGCGGAAAGATTTCCGACCTCATGAGTGACGTGGCCAAGGGCATTACCAGCTTCAAGAAGGGCCTGAAAGACGATGGCTCCACTCTCGAGGTGCCGGGGCAGGAAAATAACGCCGATGCGTTGATGGACGCCGAGAAAAGCAACAGCAAAAAGACCGACGCCTGACAAGGAAATGCCGGCGGAAAACCCGGCTGAGGCCGGCTGAGGCCGCGCCGGCAGACCTTTTGCTCCGCCAATGACCTTTTGCTCCGCCAATGAGCTTATGCTCCGCCAATGAGCTTAATTTAATATGTTCGATATTGCCTGGACCGAAATGCTCGTGCTTTTGGTGGTCGCGATTGTGGTGATCGGTCCGAAAGACCTGCCCAAAGTCATGCGCACGCTGGGCGTCTGGATGCGCAAGGCGCGCGGTCTGGCCAGCGAATTTCGTTTCAGCCTGGACGAGTTGTCCCGCGAGGCGGATCTGGATGATATCCGCAAGAATGCCGCCGCGGCTGCGGCATTCGATCCCAACCAGGCAATAAAAAAGGCCCTCGACCCCAGTGGTGACATGGACGGGTTGCTGAAGCCGCTCGCGCCCGGGGGTGGCGAGCCGGGCGACAGCAAAAACAAGGATGCGGCCAAATCGGAAGCCGAAACGGAAGCGGAGCATAAATCGTGAGCAGCCCTCCCGTCGATGAAGCAACCTCTGGCGAGGAAGACACCCTGGAAGACAGCCGCGCGCCGCTGATGGAGCATCTGCTGGAGCTGCGCAGTCGGCTGATCCGGGCTATTCTGGGTGTCGTCGTCGCCTTTGCTCTTTGCTACATGGTGGCCGACGAGATTTACGCCTTTCTTGTGCAGCCGCTGGCCGACGCCTTTGGCGAAGACGAAGGGCGGCGCATGATCTACACCGGCCTGCACGAGGCCTTTATCACCAAGCTGAAGGTGGCCTTTTTCGGCGCCATCATTCTGGCTTTTCCGATCATCGCTTTCGAGATTTATAAATTTGTTGCGCCTGGCCTCTACAAGAACGAGCGCGAGGCTTTCTGGCCCTTCCTGGTGGCCACGCCCATCCTGTTCGTGATCGGCGCGGCGCTGGTTTATTACCTGATTATTCCGCTGGCCTGGCGGTTTTTCCTCGGCTTCGAGTCCACCGGCATGGGCGGTGCCTTGCCCATCCAGCTGGAAGCGCGGGTCAGTGAGTATCTGGCACTGGTGATGAAGCTGATCTTTGCCTTCGGGTTGAGCTTCCAGTTGCCCGTGGTGCTGGTGCTGTTGGCCCGGGCGGGAATGGTCACCTCCGGGACGCTGCGGCGGAACCGGCGCTATGCGATCGTTATCACCTTTGCGGTCGCTGCTTTTCTGACGCCGCCGGATGTGATCTCGCAGGTTGGGCTTGGCATTCCGATTCTTCTTCTGTACGAGTTGTCCATCTTCGCCGTTCGGCTTGTCGAGCGGAAGCGCACACAGGAAGAGGGCTAGCAGGCAGACCCATGTTTGATCTCAGCCGTATACGCAAAGAGCCGGTCGCCTTTGACGCGGCAATGGCGCGGCGCGGACAGGAGCCCGTCGCCGAGGGGATACTGGCGCTGGACAAGGACAGGCGCCTGATCCTGACCGAGTTGCAGGAAGCCCAGGCGCGGCGCAACGAAATTTCCCGCGAAATCGGCAAAGCCAAGGGCGCAGGCGAGAATGCCGACGACCTGATCGCCGAGATGGCCAGGCTCAAGGCGGATATCCAAAAGACGGAAGAGCAGGAGCGCGCGCTTGGCGCCGAGTTGCAGGACTTGCTGTCCGGGCTGCCCAATCTGCCACTGGCCGATGTGCCCGACGGCGAAAACGAAGACGACAACCGGATTGTCCATCTGCAGGGCGAGAAACCCGCGTTCGATTTTGATCCCAAAGAGCATTTTGATTTGGGCGAGGCGTTGGGGCTGATGGACTTTGAGCGCGCCGCCAAGATGTCCGGTTCGCGCTTTGTGGTGTTGAGCGGCGGCCTGGCACGGCTGGAACGCGCGCTCGGTCAATTCATGCTGGACCTGCATATCAGCGAACATGGCTACACGGAAATGGCGGTGCCATCCCTGGTCAAGTCCCCGGCGCTTTATGGCACCGGGCAGTTGCCGAAATTCGCCGGGGATCTGTTCAAAACGGAAGCCGGTCACTGGCTGATTCCCACCGCCGAAGTGCCGCTGACCAATTTTCATGCCGATGAAATATTGGCCGAGGAAAGCCTGCCCCGGCGTTACACGGCGCTGACGCCCTGCTACCGTGCGGAGGCGGGCTCGGCGGGTAAAGACACGCGGGGCATGATTCGCCAGCATCAGTTCACCAAGGTCGAGTTGGTCAGCATTGTCGCGCCGGAGCAGAGCATTGACGAGTTGGAGCGATTGACCTCGGCGGCGGAAGAAGTGCTGAAGCGCCTCGGGCTGCATTACCGGCGCGTCGAGCTCTGCGTCGGCGATTTGGGATTCTCGGCTTCCCGGACCTACGATCTGGAGGTCTGGCTTCCCGGCCAGGACCGCTACCGGGAAATTTCAAGCTGCTCTTATTGCGGCGATTTCCAGACCCGGCGCATGAATATGCGTTGCCGTAAGAAAGGCGAGAAGATTACCCGTTTCCCGCACAGCCTGAACGGCTCGGGCCTGGCCACCGGCCGCACACTGGTGGCGGTGATGGAGAATTACCAGCAGGCCGATGGTTCGATTACCGTGCCCGAGGCGCTGGAGCCCTATATGGGTGGTCTCGCCGTGATTGAAGCCCGATGACCGGGCCGCATCCATTGCTGAGCCGCATTTTGCTGACCAACGACGATGGGGTGAATGCGTCGGGCCTGAAGGTGCTTGAGGAAATTGCCGCGGCGCTATGCGACGACGTTTGGCTGGTGGCGCCCGAAACCGAACAGAGTGGTGCTGGTCATTCGCTGACCCTTACCCAGCCATGCCGCATACGAAAGCTGGGCGACCGGCGCTTTTCGGTACAGGGCACGCCCACCGACTGCGTGATGCTGGGGCTCAATCATTTAATGAAGGATGCGCGCCCGACGCTGGTTCTCTCGGGCGTGAACCGGGGCGTAAACCTGGCCGATGATGTAACCTATTCGGGGACCGTCGCCGGGGCCATGGAGGGCACGCTGGCCGGTGTTCCGTCGATCGCCCTGAGCCAGGCAATCAGCCCTGAAACCCGTCGTGCGGATTTCTCCATCGCCGGCCGGCATGGCGCCGATATTATCAGGAAACTGGTGATACATGGCTGGGGCGAGAATGTTCTGCTCAATGTCAATTTCCCGGCGCCCGATGCTGCCAAGGGCGCCGCTGGCGACGCCAAAGGCGTGAAGGTTACCCAGCAGGGAAAACGCGATCTGGGCTTGCTGAAAATAGAAGAGCGCCGCGACCCGCGCGGTTTTCCCTATTACTGGTTCGGCCTTAGCCGCGGTTATGGCGAGCCGGGCCAGGAGACAGACCTGAAGGCGGTGCGCGACGGCTGGATATCGGTCACCCCCCTGCATCTGGACCTCACCCATTTCAAGACCCGCGACGAGATGGCGCCGGTGATCGACGAAAAATTCTAAGGATCATTGCAGCCGGCAGGCTGAGATTCTAGACTTCAACCCATGACGCGACCGCGCAGGGTTTATTTTTCGCTAAAGCTCATCACGATGATGAGTGTGCTGGCGTTCGCTCTCGCCGGCTGCGCCGCCTACGACTACCGGAATATTCCCCCCAAACATGAAGTCCGCAACGCGCCAATCCCGGTGCCCTGGCCGAAATCCAAGCCAAAGGTGAAGCCGGCGGCGGCGCAGAAAGCGGTTGCCAGCCCCGCACCCGGGCGAGTGAACAACCCGCGGACCTTTCGCAGCCATACCGTGGTCAGGGGCGAAACCGTTTACGGCATTGCCCGCGCCAATGGGCTGGAAGTGCGTGATATGATTGTGGTCAACAGCCTGCGCGCGCCATATACCCTCACTGTTGGTCAGAAATTACGGGTTCCCGTGGGCGCTGCCCGGGTCCATGTGGTCCGCAAGGGTGACACCAGCTACTCCATTTCGCGCCGCTACGGTGTCGATCTCTCCTCACTGATGCGGCTGAATGGCTTGAGACCCCCATACAATCTGGTGATTGGGCAGGAATTGCGGCTTCCCGGGGGAGTCAGCGGGGCAGGGGGCTCCACCGGGTCATCGCGCCGCGCCGCCGTGCCGCCGCCACCGCCGCGCCAGGGCAGCAAGTTTCTCTGGCCGGTTCAAGGCCGGGTCATTTCCGGATTTGGGCCCAAGAAGGGCGGGCAGCATAACGATGGCATCAATATCAGGGCGACGCGCGGCGCCGATGTGCTGGCCGCCGATGCAGGGGTTGTCGCCTATGCCGGAGACGAGTTGAGCGGCTATGGCAATCTTCTGCTGATCCGTCACGCCGGCGGCTGGGTCACTGCCTATGCCCATAACGACCGGCTGCTGGTCAAGCGCGGCGACAAGGTATCGCGCGGGCAGGTCATCGCCCATGCCGGAGCCACCGGTGGGGTCAGCGAGGCGCAGCTTCATTTCGAGGTGCGCAAGGGCCGCGCCGCGGTCGATCCGCTGCGCTATCTCGCTGGCCGGCGGGGTTGAAGAGCGGGCCGCGGCGCCCCAACTAAATTCAATGCAGGGTCTGTCTTGAATCTGTTGCAAAACTAATGCGCGTCCAGAGCATTTTCCAATCAGATAGGAATAATTTTATGGCTTCTGATCGCCGGTTGGGCAGGCGCGCGGCGCAGCGCGATGTGGGACATCGGGCAAGCTGCGCAACGCACCCAGCCGACGATCAGAAGCCACCGCAGGCAGGGTTCTTTTGACCGGTGGCCGCGTTATGCCCCTTGATCGATGCCCCGCATCGCCCTGCGGAACCTGCCTTGTCACCGGTCAATATATTCCCTGTCAAATGTTTCTATTTGATTGGAAAGTGCTCTATAGTCGCGGCCAAAGCGGGCGCTGACACCAAGTATTAGCATGGCGCCATCAACTGTGAGCACGAGGGAAGCGATTTATGTTTATTTCACCGGCCTATGCCCAGGCAGCAGGTGCCGAGCCGAGTTTCATCGGCGGCGGGCTGTTACCGTTGGTCCTTATTTTTGTCATTTTCTATTTCCTGATCATACGCCCGCAGAGCAAGCGTGTGAAGCAGCACAAAGCCATGGTGGATGCCGTCAAGCGGGGCGACGCCGTGGTTACGGCAGGCGGCATAATCGGCAAGGTGGCGCGGGTCAAGGATGACGAGGTGCTGGTTGAAATTGCCGACGATGTGCGGGTGAAGGTGGTCAAATCGACGCTGTCGGACGTGCGCGCCAAGGGCGAGCCGGTAAAAGAAGACAAGAAGTAACCGCAGGCTGAGCCCGGATCGAGTTGGAGCGCGAAAATGCTGCATTTCCCGAGGTGGAAAATCACCGTGATCCTGGCGGTTTGTCTGCTGGGTTTTTTGTCCGCCCTTCCTAATTTTCTGCCGGAAGATCGCCTCAAGGACATTCCCGGCTGGCTGCCTTCCCGCCAGGTGAGCCTGGGCCTCGACCTTCAGGGCGGTTCGCACATGCTGCTGGAGGTGGGTGTGCAGACGGTTATCGACGAGCGGCTGGACACATTGCAGGACGATGTGCGCATTGCTCTCCGCCGCGAGCGCATCGGTTATACCGGGTTGATTATTCGCGATGGCGAAGTTTCTTTCCGCCTGCGCGATGCCGCCGACGAGGACAAAGCGCTTAAGGTCGTGCGCGACCTGGCGCAACCGGTGAGCAGCAACCTGTCGGTCGTGCCGGCCGATGATATCGAGATAGAATTGCGCGACGACGGCAAGATCGCCGTGCGTCCCAGCGAGCAGGGCGCTGCGGAACTGAAGCGAAGGGCGGTGCAGCAGTCCATTGAGATTGTCCGCCGCCGCGTCGACGAGCTGGGCACCCGCGAGCCGACCATTCAGAGCCAGGGCGATGTGCGCATCCTGGTTCAGGTGCCGGGGCTGGACGACCCCCAGGATTTGATTGATATGCTTGGGAAGGTCGCGAAAATGTCCTTCCATCTTGTCGATGAAACAACTTCCGCATCCGATATTGCCCGCGGGCGCGTGGCGCCGGGCTCGGTGGTCTATCCTTCCGCCGATGATGGCGGTGCGCCACTGGCGGTGCGGCGGCGGGCCATGGTATCGGGCGAAAATCTTGTCGATGCGCGGCCATCCTTCGACCAGCAGAGTGGTATCCCGGTGGTTACCTTCCGCTTTGACGTGACCGGCGCGAGGAAATTCGGCAATGCGACCAAGGCTAACGTGGGCCGGCGCTTTGCCATTGTACTGGATAACGAGATTATTTCGGCGCCGGTGATCCGCGAGCCGATTACCGGTGGCCGTGGCCAGATCAGCGGCAGTTTCACCGTCGAGAGCGCCAATAACCTGTCCATACTGCTACGCGCCGGGGCGCTGCCCGCTCCGCTGATTATCAAGGAGCAGCGCTCGGTTGGGCCCGATCTGGGGGCGGATTCCATTGCCGCAGGCAAGATGGCCGCGATCTTTGGCCTTACCGCCGTGGTGATCTTTATCATACTGTCCTACGGGCTTTTCGGGGTGGCCGCGAACATCGCGTTGTTCATCAATCTGATCCTCATCCTCGGCGCGCTTTCCGTATTACAGGCCACGCTCACCTTGCCCGGCATTGCCGGCATTGTGCTGACCATTGGTATGGCGGTGGATGCCAACGTGCTGGTGTTTGAGCGAATCCGCGAGGAAATAAAACTGGGCAAGGCGCCCTTTGCCGCCGTTGATAACGGCTATTCACAAGCCATGAGCACCATTATGGATGCCAATATCACGACCCTGATTGCGGCCATCATCCTGTTTCAATACGGGTCCGGCCCCATCCGGGGCTTCGCCGTGACACTGTCGATTGGTATCGTTGCCTCGGTGTTCACGGCGGTTACGGTGACGCGGCTTATGCTGACCATATGGCTGAGGCGCACGCGCCCCACCGAGCTGGTGGTCTAGGAAAATCCCATGAGATTAAAACTGGTTCCTTCCGAGACCAACATCAAGTTCCTGTCGATGCGCATCCCGGCGCTGATTTTTTCGTCAATTATGATGATCGCGTCCATCGGACTGTTCGCGGTCAACGGCGTCAACAAGGGCATCGATTTTTCCGGTGGCATGATGATTGAGGCGCGCACGCTTGGGCCGGCTGACATTGGTAATTTCCGCTCGATCCTGGGTGGCCTCGGCCTGGGCGATGTGTCGGTCCAGACATTCGGCAGCGATACGGAAGTCCTGATTCGTGTTGAGGCGCAACCTGCAGACGAAGCAGCGGGCGTTTCAGTAGCCGAGGCGCAGCAGGAAGCCGTGCGGCGCGTTCAGGAAGCCCTGAGTGCCGGAATCCCCGATCTGCAAACCCCCTTCCGGCGGGTTGAATTTGTTGGGCCGGAGGTTTCCGGCGAACTGGTACGGGACGGTTTCCTGGCCATTCTACTGGCCGTTGGGGCGGTGCTTGTCTATATCTGGTTCCGCTTTGAATGGCATTTCGGCGTCGGCGCGATTGCCGCGCTCATTCACGACGTTGTTCTTACCGTCGGTTTCTTCGCGTTGACCCGGCTGGAATTCAACCTGTCGATCATTGCCGCGATCCTGACCATTATCGGATATTCGCTGAACGATACGGTGGTGGTCTTTGACCGCGTCCGCGAGAAGCTGCGCAAATATCAGAAGATGGAGCTGGAGGAACTGCTGGACTTTTCGCTGAACAAGACGCTGAGCCGCACCGTGATGACCTCAGTGAGTACACTGATCGCGCTTTTCTCGCTTTTCTTCCTCGGTGGCGAGGTTATTCGCGGCTTCACCGCCGCCATGATCTGGGGTGTTTTTGTCGGCACCTATTCATCCATTTTCATTGCCGCGCCGGCGCTGTTGTATCTGAATTTGCGCCGCTCCGGCTTTGAGGACGGGGGTGGGCAGTCGGCTGCGGGTTAGCGGTATGTGTGGATGGCTGCGCTGTTTTGCCGCTTGTGCATGCCGGGGCGCTCTGCCATCCTGCCTCCGGGATAGAGGGGGCTGCAAGATGAAGGGACAATCATGACTTATACCGGTAGAATTTTTGCTTTGGTGGCCGTTTTCGCGCTCGCTTTTTCGGTTTTTGGCTTGTCTTCGGCTGTATCACTGGCCGGCGAGGAAGACTCGGCCAAGCATAAGATGCATGAAAAGCACGGCGAAATGTCTGCGGACATGAAGGAAAAACACGAGAACATGTCCGATGAGATGAAGAAAAAGATGAAGAAAAGACATAACGAAATGTCCGATGAGATGAAGAAAAAGATGAAAGAGCATCACAAGAAGATGCACGAGGAGATGGAAGAGGAAATGAACGAGGACAGCGGCGAGAACGACAGCTAGTCCGAAGTCACTTTTCCAATAGTAATCAGGCCGGGGGGCAGGTGCTCTCCGGCTCTTTTTTTCCACACACTGCCTTTGCATGAGCAGGCGAGAGGGTTTAAACTCCGCCGCGAAGGGCAGAATTACCGCCGCACAACTTATTTGAGGACATGTATGCCGGATCAAACCAAGCTGGACCGGGTTCTGGTTATTGAACTCGTCCGGGTAACAGAGGCCGCCGCCGTGGCTGCTTCGCTGTTCGTAGGCCGCGGCAACGAAAAAGACGCCGACGCCGCCGCCGTGGAAGCCATGCGCGAGGCCCTGAACACCTTGCAGATAGAGGGCACCGTGGTGATCGGCGAGGGCGAGCGCGACGAGGCGCCGATGCTCTATATCGGCGAGAAGGTGGGGCGCGGTAATGGCCCCAAGATCGACATTGCGCTGGACCCCCTGGAAGGGACCACGATTACCGCCAAGGGCGGACCGAATGCGCTGGCGGTGGTGGCTTTTGCCGAGAACGGCTGCCTGCTCAATGCCCCCGATACTTATATGGAGAAGATCGCCGTTGGTCCGGGGTTCGAGCCCGGAATCGTCGACCTGGACCGTAGAATCAGCGAAAATGTAGAGGCGGTGGCCAAGGCCAAGAATATAAAGCCGCAGGAGGTGATGGTCTGCGTGCTTGACCGCCCGCGCCACGCCGACATGATTGCCGACCTGCGGGCGATGGGCGCCGCCATCAAGCTGATCCCCGATGGAGATGTGGCGGGCGCCATGGAAACCGCCATGCCGGATACCGGCGTTGACCTGTATGTTGGCACCGGCGGCGCCCCCGAGGGCGTGCTGGCCGCGGCGGCGCTGCGTTGTCTGGGGGGGCAATTCCAGGGCCGGCTGGTCTTTCGCAATGACGACGAGCGCGCCCGCGCCGCCAAATGGGGCATCACCGACCTGGAGCGCAAATACGATATCAAGGAGCTGGCCTCGGGCGACGTGATTTTCGCCGCCACCGGGGTCACCGACGGCTCGCTGCTTCGCGGCGTCAAGCGCAGCAAATATGGCGGCTATGCCACACATTCGGTGGTCATGCGCTCCTCAACGCGCACCATTCGCTGGGTCGAGACCGACCACATTCCCGCATAGGATCAGCCGTGGCAGATGCCGACCCCAGAGGCGAGGCGAGAGGAGAGACGAGCGCAAAGATGGGCGCAGAA
>JACZSK010000046.1 GCA_022574255.1 Pseudomonadota bacterium | reverse complement strand
ATGTCAAAACAAAGAATAAGCTTTGTCGACCCGGCAAGCATCAGCGACCCGGAGATGATCGCCGAACTGGAGCGCTGCGCCAAATACGGCACGCCCCGGCCCGAGAGCCAGGCCATTCGTGCCCATGTTCCGGCGGCGTTTTTCTCCTTCGCCAAGACCTGGGACAGCGTCTTTCGCAACGGCGTGCTGGATCACGAGGTCAAGGAGCTGTGCCGTATCTATGTCTCCAAATCGGTGTTCTGCGAATATTGCGGCAACCAGCGTTCGGTCAAGGCAGAGGCGGCGGGCACGCTGGAAGCGGATTACATGGAGCTGTTGCAGTTCGAGAAGTCCGACCGTTATGACGCGCGCCAGAAAGCGGCGCTGGCCTATACCGACGCCATCGTCTGGGATCAGGAGACCAGCGACGAATTATGGGAGGCGCTGCACCAGCATTTCAGCGAGCCCGAGCTGGTCGAGCTGGGCTATTTCATCGCCATTACCATGGGCCAGCAGCGCTGGCTCAAAACGCTGAATATCGAGCACCACCTGGTTATGCCGGGCAGCGCGGCGTCCATGGCCCCGGGTATGGAGACGGAAGATGGGCTGAAGCGGGTGAAGGGGGCCGACGATTACTGGGCCCGGGACAAGCGGCCCAAAGATAAGGTGGTGACGGAATGATAACGCTTACCAGGAAGGATACACTGTTCCTGCTGTTTGTGCTGGTGGCGGCGGGCCTCGCCGCATGGTCGGCCTCCAACGCGCTGGCGAACAAGAAAATCCTCATCAAGTTCCCCCATTCAGTGTCGATAAATACACCAAAGGGGCAGGGCGCCGAGAAGTTCAGGGAGCTGGTCGCGGCGCGGCTGGGCACGCGCGTCGAAGTTGAGGTCTACCCTTCCGCCAGCCTGATGACCGACGACGCCTCCATAGAGGCGCTGGCCTTTGGCGAGATTCAGATGATCGCGGTGCCGGCGTCGAAGCTGGACCGGCTGACCAAGAAATTCCAGGTCTTTGACCTGCCGTTCCTGTTCGACGATACCGAGGCTGTCGAGCGGTTTCAGGCCTCACCGGTGGGCCGGAATCTGTTGACGGTGCTGGAGAGCAAGGGGCTTCACGGCCTGGCATTCTGGCACAATGGCATGAAGCAGTTTGGCGGTCCCAAGCCGCTGCTGCTGCCCGAGGATGCGGTTGGCCTCAAATTCCGGATCATGGAATCCGATGTGCTGCAGGCGCAAATCCTGGCGGTCGGCGGCAATCCGCAGAAGATGCCCTTTGCCGAGGTTTATCAGGCCCTGCAGACCGGCGCAGTCGATGCCCAGGAGAATACCTACTCGAATTTGTATTCCAGCCGTTTCTACGAGGTGCAGGATTATATCGTCGAGACCAACCACGGATTCGTCAGCTATATCCTGGTCACCAACATGAAATTCTGGACCGACCTGCCCGACGATGTTCGTTCCGAGCTGGATGAGATTATCGCCGAGACTTCGCATTTCGTGAACTCCAGGGCCAAGGCGATGAACGACATTGCCAAGCAGAAGATACTGGATTCCGGCCAATCCGAGTTATTGAATTTGACCCCTGCGCAGCGCCTGGCCTGGCAAAAGGCCATGGCCCCGGTATGGGAGCAATTCAGGGGTGATATTGGTGAGGACGTCATGGCCGCGGCGATCGCAGCCGGTCAATCTTCACGGGATACCGGCGCGACGCAGGAATAATAATCAACAAGGGGCAGCAGGGGAAGGCATGAAATATTTTGTTCGACTGGAAGAGGGCCTGATGGCGCTGTTCCTGGTCATCATGACGGTGATGACCTTTTTGCAGGTGGTGCTGCGTTATGTGTTCGACAGCGGCCTCATCTGGTCGCTGGAGGCAACCACTTATTCTTTCGGCTGGCTGGTATTGCTGGGCATGTCCAACGGCATCCGCACCAACACCCATCTGGCGGTGGACCTGGTGGTCAACAGCCTGTCGTCCGGCGTCGCCAAGGTCGCCGCCATGGCGGCGGTGGCGCTGTCCCTCTTCTACGCCGGCCTCATGGGCTATGGATCATTCATGTTCGTCGACCGCCTGATGGAGCTGGGCAATCTGGCGCGCGATATCCCGCTGCCCCGCTGGCTGCTGCTTGTCATCCTGCCCGCCGGCTTTGGCCTGCTCGGCTTTCGCCTGATTCAGGCCGCGGTGGAAATTATGCAGGGAACGCGGGTGGCGCTGGGCCATCAGGAGAGCGGAAAATCCAACCTCTTTGATGCTGCAGACGGCGACCCGTCCGGCGACGAAAACGGGGGGCCCGCGTAATGGAAGGCCTGTTCCTGATTTCGGCGCTGATGCTGTTCCTGATCGTCGGCGTACCCATTGCCATTTCACTGGGATTATCCAGCGTCCTGACGCTGCTGCTGTTCAGCGACCAGTCGCTGATCTCACTGTCGCAGCGCTTTTTTCACACCATGGAGATTTACCCGCTGCTGGCGGTGCCTTTCTTCATTTTGGCCGGAACTTTCATGACCACCGGCGGCATGGCGCTGCGGCTTATCGACTTCGCCAGCGCCACCATGGGGGCAATTCGCGGCGGGCTGGCCATGTCCACGGTGCTGGCCTGCATGCTGTTTGCCGCCATAACCGGATCGTCGCCGGCCACCGTGGTGGCGGTGGGGTCCATCACCATCGCCGGCATGGTGCGGGCGGGCTACGACAGGGAGTTCGCCACCGGCGTTGTGGCCAATGCCGGAACCCTGGGTATTCTCATCCCACCCTCCATCGTCATGGTCGTTTACGGCGCCATCACCGAGACCTCGGTTGGCGCGCTGTTCATGGCGGGGGTGGTGCCCGGCATTATCCTGACCGTGGCCATGATGGTGGTGATCTATTTCCTCGCCCGGAAAAAGAACTTCCCGGTGCAGCCGCGCTGCAGCGTTCGCCAGTTGCTGACGGCGGCGCGCGAGGCGGTCTGGGGGTTGATATTGATATTCATAATTCTCGGCGGTATTTACGGCGGCGTTTTCACCCCCACCGAGGCCGCCGCCGTGGCTGCGGTATACGCCTTTCTGGTGGCTGTATTTATATACAAGGATATCGGCTTCAGGGACGTGCCGAAGATCGTAAGCGATTCGGCGCAGGTCACGTCGATGCTGATGTTCATCGTCGCCAACGCTTATCTGTTCGCATTCGTCCTGACTACCGAGCAGATTCCCCAGGATGCCGCTGGGGTAATCCTCGGCCTGGAAATGTCGCAATGGCTCTTCCTGGTCGCGGTCAATATCATTTTGCTGGTGGCGGGGAACTTCATGGTGCCGTCGGCGGTGGTGCTGATCATGGCGCCGATCATCTTTCCCATCGCCATGGAGATGGGTATCGATCCGGTTCATCTGGGCATCATCATGGTCATCAATATGGAAATCGGCATGGTCACACCGCCGGTCGGGTTGAACCTGTTTGTCGCCTCGGGGGTCTCCGGCCTGCCGCTCATCACAGTGATTCGCGCCACCGCGCCCTGGCTGTTGCTGATGATCGTGATGCTGGGGGTGATTACTTACGTGCCGGCGCTCTCGCTGTGGCTGCCCGAACTGCTGTTGGGCCGCTAGAGCAGCTGTAAGTCAGTTCAGCCGGTCAGGCTGCGGGGAAGTGCCTATGCCCGCTGGCTGCTCCGACCGACTTGATCTATGATGCGAAAATGAACGTGTGTATTGGATCATGGGGTGTCGGTGTCTTGCAGAAAAGGCGTATAGCGAAACTGGTCTTTGCCTTTTTGATCGGCATCAGTGCCTTGATTATCCCGGGCGCAGGCCCGGCGGCCATGGACGGCCTGGGAGAGAGGCCCGCCGAGGCCGCCGCCATAAGGGTAACGATGCTGGGTACCGGCACGCCGCTTCCCGTCGCCACCCAATACGGCGCCAGTACCCTGGTTGAGGCCGGCGGGCAGGCGTTGTTGTTTGATTGCGGCAGGGGATGCGGCATTCGGTTGGCCCAGGCCCGGCGGGAAATTTTCAACAAGCTCGACGCGGTGTTTTTAACGCATCTTCATTCCGACCATGTTGTCGGCTTGCCCGACTTGTGGCTCAATGGCTGGACCCAGGGCCGCAGGGCTCCGCTCAGCATATGGGGTCCGGTGGGAACCAAAGACATGATGACCGGTATTCGGTCGGCGTTCGCCTTTGATACCCATATGCGGGGCGAAGTTGAGAGGGTGCCTGCGTCCATGACCGGGTTGCAAACCGACATTGTCGAGATATCAGGGGACGGCGTAATCTTCCGCCAAGGCGGCGTCACCGTCACCGCATTCCTGGTGGACCATGCCGCGATAGACCCGGCTTTCGGTTTTCGCATCGATTATGACGGCAAAAGCGTCCTGCTGTCCGGCGATACACGTCCTACCGAGAATCTCGTAAAATATGGCAGCAGCGTTGATCTGTTTATTCTCGACGTGATGTCGCCAATGATGATCAAGAATGTCAGGGCGCAACGAACGAGCCGCGAGGCGGAAATCATTATCGGCCATCATATGACGGCAAGTCAGGCCGCCGAAATTTTTGCCCGCACCGGTCCGCGGCTGGCAGTTTACACACATACCATCAACAAGTCGGCGGTGGCCGCCAATTTGATAGCAGCAACCCGCGAGGGTTACGCCGGGCCGCTCCTGGTTGGCGAAGATCTTATGGAAATCAGCATCGGGGCGAAAATACTCGTGCGGCGCCCCCCCGGCAGCGCCCTTCCGGCACTCGATTAGCGGTACCAGCAGAAGGTTCTAGCTGTTGCGGCCAGTTGTTTCCCAATGCATTGATTGATCACAATCCCGCCAGCTCTCGCACAGGCCGTGGACAATCAATGGTGCTTTAGCGTATAAATATTATATAATATGGCCATAAAGGCGGTTTTTTTCGATATTTTGAGATTATGAGCAAAAAATGAAACTTCAGGCCGATAAGGAAGTGCCGGAACCACCCGGCACTCTTGCCACCGGTGTGTATGAACGCTTGCGGCGGGACATCTTCAGCGGTGGCCTGCCGCCCGGCGAGAAGTTGCGTACCGAATATCTGCGCAACCGCTATGACGTTGGCAACACGCCATTGCGCGAGGCCCTGAACAGGCTGTCCGCTGATGGGCTGGTGGCGCGCATCGACCAAAGGGGCTTTTCCGTCACCAAGCTTAGCCGTGAGGAATTCGAAGGTCTGTTGAAAACCCGCTGCTGGCTTGAAGAGATAGCGCTCAGGGAATCGATCAAGAATCGTACCCAGGAGTGGGAGGAAAATCTCGTTATCGCCCTGCACCGGCTGAGCCGCGTATTGCCCATGGTTGATGGCGAGGCCAACCCCGATTGGGAGGCACAGCACCATCGGTTTCATTTGTCGCTGCTGGCCAACTGCGGCTCGGAATGGCTGTTATCTTTTTGTACCCAGATGCTCGACCATACCGATCGTTACCGTCGGTTCGCATCTGACGCCAGCTACGGCGACCGCGACCTGTTGATGGAACATCGCTCCATATTGGAGGCGACCGTCGATGGTGACGCCGACAAGGCCGTGGAGTTATTGGTCGGGCATTATCGACGCACCGGGAAAATTGTCCTCAGCGCGGACATTTCAGCCAGCTCCGCGAAATAACCAAAAAAAGAAGGGTCGGACCACGAAGGTCCGACCCAAAAGAACAACTCACACTCTTTTTACTTATTGGCGGTTTGAGGGCCGCTTCTCGATCTTTGCTACCGTACCGGGGTCGTTCGCTGACAGGGTGCGGAGTTTACTTTCTAGAACTTCGCGCCCACAGTCACACCGTAAGAACGCTTTCCGGTGAAGCCAGCCGCCAGTTGCAGCGTGTTCGGCTGGCGTGGTCCAAAGTTTGTAATATCAACATCTTCGGTCAGATTTTTGCCCCAGCCCGAGACCCGATAGCGCCCGTCCGCTGAGGTCCAGGTGGCGCGGACGCCAATGCGCGACAATTTCGGGCGGACGCGGGTTCCAAATGCGCGTTCGCTCAAATCGTCAAACATGTTGCTGCGCAGCATCCAGTCGGCACGGAGGCTGAGTGATGAGCCACCCGAGAAAGGATAGGTGTATTCGCCCCACAGGGTGGCCGTGTATTTCGGCGCCGAATCCGGCCGCTGGCCGCTCAAATCCTCAAGCACCTGCGTTCCATCGGCCAGAACCGCAAGAACCAACTGGGTATCGATCAACTCGGCATCAATCAGCGCAAATGTGCCGCCTACCAGGAAATCCTCCGAGAGTGCGAAAGTGCCCTCGGCTTCAATACCCTTTGAGCGGACCTTGCCCAGATTGGTGATCAGTGCGGTAAAGCCCTGGCCAACCGGAATAAGGGTCGTTGCCTGGAAGTCTTTGTTCTCGATCCAGAAGGCGGTCAGGGCGAACAAGGCTCTGTCATAGCTGCCTTTCCAGCCGAGCTCGAAATTGTTGACCGTTTCCTCGTCGAATGGCACCTGGGCTGCTGCGATATCTCTTGCATCCGGCTGGAAGCCACCGCTCTTGAAGCCCTGGCTCCATAAGGCATAAATCATATTCTGATTATCGATGCGATAGGTTGCCGAGACCTTGGCCGAAAAGTTTGACCAACTGTTGCTCACCGATATCGGGGCAAATCCGATCACCTCATCATCGCCACAAACCGGCGGCGGGCCTGGATTATTTACGCCATCACCGTCAGAATCGACACAAGACGGCACTGGGTCACCAAACTCATCCACGCTTGGGCCGACGCCCTGAACACCGGCGATAACCGGCGCAAATCCGAACGCGTCGATGCCGAACAGATAATCCTTGCTGTCCTTGGTCCAGCGTCCGCCCACGGCTATCTCAAGCCGGTCCGTCACATCGAAAACAACCTCGCCGAACAGCGCGATACTGTTGGTTTCATTATTCGAGTCAGTCGCCAGTCGCGAAGGCACGCGGGTCGGCGGCCCCGGCGCCGGGTTCAATCCACCAGCCTGGAAGAAGCGATTTTCCTCAAACCTGTGTTCCGTATCGTTCAGATAATAAAGACCGGCCAGCCAGCGGAAGCGATTGCCCGTACCGTGATTGTCGATGCGAATTTCTTCGCTGAACATATCGCCTTCATTTTCGACCTTCTGGAAAACGATATTCTCGGGCGAACCAAGAACATCCGCCAGGGAATCACTTTCACCATCCATGTAGCCGGTGATCGATGTCACCGTTACGCCCTCGGAAATTTCCCAGGCGATCTCACCGGTCACGGTGATCACATCGCGCTTCAGGAAGAAATCCTCATTAATCGAAATTTCCGTCAGGAAGGGATCACAGGGATCAAAAAACGTCGTCGGATAGCGCGGGTGGGTAATATTAATGTTGGGTATGATATCCGCGATGGTCCCGGTAATCGGATCGTTCACGGCCCGCGGCCCATCGATATAGGGCGTTGTGCAATCTGTACCATGGCGGACACGACCCTCGTCATCGTCCTTGCTGTATTCCACCTTCAAATAAACACTGAAGCTTTCTGTGGGCTCGTACAACAGCGAACCGCGAATGGCAAAATTCTTGGTGCCATCGAGGCCCTCACCGGTGGAAATCGATTTGGTCGGACCGTCAGCGGTGTCAAAATTGACAGCGACGCGAGCGGAAAGAGTCTCGGAGAGACCGCCTGAAATGTAGCCGTCGGCCTCATATGTCTCGCCGTTGGCGGCTGTCACATTGATGGCGGCCTCGAATTCCTGGGATGGCTTGTTGGTGATAAGGCTGATCAGACCGACCGAAGCGTTGCGGCCGAAGGTGGTGCCTTGCGGCCCACGCAATATTTCAACCCGCTGAAGATCGAAAATCGGCTGGGATTTCATGAAATCCTTCGAGATCACCATGCCATCGACGACGGTCTGAATCGACTGCGTGCTGGACGAGTTGCCCGGTGTCGGGGCGACGATGCCGCGGATGGACTTTTCAGGCTGCGCCTTGTGAAACTCGACGAAGGTGGCGCCCGGCGACGCCTCCAGAATATCGAATATCGACTCGATTCCCTGATTTTCGAGAAAACTTCTGGTCATCACATTGACCGCAAGCGGTGTGTCCGAAACGCTTTCCTCATAGCGTCTGGAGGTGACGATAATTTCCTCCAGAAATGCATCATCGGCCGCTTGGTCCTGCGCCATAGCGGGTGACAATCCTGCTGTGGCCGTCATTGCCATTGTCAGGATCGAAACTCCTGCCAACAATCTTGTCACACGATTCCCTTGCATAGACATATCCGCTCCCTTTACTTTCCCTGCCTCCTTGGAGGCTGCTCTTATTTTTACCCCTATTGACTGGGGTTATACCGGCAGTTTGCCATACTCAATGCAAACCTTTGCATAGAATCTATTTAGCGCATTACGGCAAAAAAAGCCAGAAAATCTTATTTGTCTGTGAAATTAACAAAATGTATATAAAATGGCCGCGACGCGCTTTAGTGGGCGGCTCAAAGGGGACGTGATGAAAATTCTTGGCAGCGCCTTTTTTTTGTTGGTGGGCATTACGTTTTTCGCGCTAGCAAGCCCCGGCCTCGCTGAAGAAAACTCGATGGCGGAAAGGGTAGTCGAGGCGATGGGCGGGATGGAACGCCTGAAAGCGGTGCGTTCCATACGGACTAACAGCCACAGTATAAATTTCGGCTCAATGACAAGTTACGCCGCTGGCGCGCCGCCAATCCATTTGTCGGACGGCGAGGACACAACCATTTGGGAGCCTATGTCGCGGCGGTTCAGTATCCATCTGCGGCTCAAGGCGCTTGTGCCTTTCCCGGGAGAATTCAACTTCAAGGAGGCATTCGATGGAACCTACGCCACACGCAGCGGCCCCAGGGATTATCGCAGGCAAACGGACCCGGCGCTGCCCGGCGCCTATCTTGGCGCGCGGCTGAAAAGACTGTCGCTGGAATACCCGCAATGGCTTTTCGTGAAAGCAGATAGTGTGACGCCCGCAGGGGTCCGCTCTGTGAACGGAAAGGAAATGCCGGTTCTCGACATACGGGCGCTGAACGAGAACTGGCGGGTTTCGATCGACCCGGATACAGACCTGCCCCATTCGGTTGTGGTTCGTGAAATCGACGGGTTGCGGGGCAGTATCCTGGTCGAAACCAGGTACAGCGACTGGCGCGCGGTGGATGGCGTCATGATGCCCTTTCGCGTCGCGCAATTTACCGGTGGCACCCTGAGCCGGCGGGAAACCCGCACAGAAATAAGTCTGAACGTCGATGTGGCCGAAAGTGATTTTCGCCTTGCTGACATATCCGACATTGAACAGCCTGATCCATCGGATGTGACATGGGGTTGGGGTATGACCCACTGGTTCCTGGGGCGCTATGCCATGGGGCGTTCCAGCGAAATGCGCCAGATAACCCCGGTGGCGCTGCGCCAAATAGGCGAAAGGATTTTTCAGGTCACCGGCACGTCGCATCATAATCTGGTAATCGTCGGGCCGCACTCCCTGGCGGTCATCGAGGCGCCCTTCTATCCGGCGCGATCAAAGGTGGTGCTCGCTGCCCTTCGCCAGCGCTGGCCCGACAAGCCGGTACAATATCTGGTCCTGACCCATCACCACACCGACCATGTCGGTGGCATGGACGAATATGTGAAAGCCGGCGCTCAGTTGGCTGTAGCGGCGGGTAACAAAGCGTTTTTCGAGAATATCCTTACCGGTTCCGGAATCCGGCATAAGGAAATACTGACCGTGCGCGAGCGGCGCCTGCTTCCTGATTTCGGGCGGCAGATAGAGCTGCTGTCGGTGCCGAATTCTCACGCCTTTGAGATGATTGTCGCCTACTTTCCCGACCAGAAGCTGCTGTTCGCGACTGACCTATACTCGCCCGGCCGGCCAAAACAGCCGCCGAATTATCCCTCCGAACTGCTCCAGGCCATAGAATATTATGGCTTGGATGTTGAACGGCTCATCGGCGGCCATGGCACCGGCCCAGACGATTTCTCGCGATTCATGGAGTCTGCCAAATGAATATCCTGCTGAGGTCTTTTGTTTTCATCCTGACAGTTGCGTTCCTGTCATCCTGCGGCAGCGAGCCCACCGACACTGTGGTCAGCGATAAAGTCGATAACGGCAACATTGGCGGCGGCGCCGTATCGTTCAATAATCCGCGCGCCATCGCCAGAGATCCGAACGGAGATTATATTGTCGCCGATTTTGCCACCGGCGACATCATTTGGGTCGATGGCAAAACCGGGGACCGGGAGCTCCTGTCCGACAACACTAATCCCGCGCAGGGCCCGGCCTTTTCCCAGCCCGCCGGCGCTGTGGTCCTGCCCGATGGCCGCATTTTTATAGCCGACCTGGCGCTCAACGCCGTGATCGAAGTTGACCCGAAAGAGGGGACCCGTACACTCCTGGCCGGGGGCGACGGTATCTCCATCCGCCAGCCCTTCGGCATTACGTTCGGGCGCGTCAATGGCGCGGATATGCTGATCGTCGCCGACATCGGCAGTCCCCGGAGCGGCCAGGTTATCGGTCCGGTGCTGGTTGACCCGGAAACCGGGGCGATCACACATATTCCGGTCCCCGACGATAATACCCTCAGCTACAACGACCCACGCTCGATCGTGCTTCATGAGGAAAGCGGCAAATTTTTTGTCGGCAATTTCGGCGTCGGCTCGATCTTTGAGGTCGATACAGCGACGGGCCAGCGCCGGTTGATATCCCGTGGCGGGCCTGACCCGGTCGGCGATGGTCCCGGTTTCTCCAGCATTACGGACATGGCTCTCGCGGCTGACGGCAAAAGTGTTCTGGTCGTTGACCTGGGGCGGGAATCGGTCATCAACGTGAACCTCTCCACCGGTGACCGCACCATTGTTACGCAGAGCTTCGGCGAAATTGTCGGCGCCGGCTTCGATTTTCGCGTACCGCACGGCGTGAGCCTTTTTCCGGGCGGAATGATGATTACCGACTTCGGCCTGCCCGGGGTGGTTCATGTTTCCGCCAACGGTGACCGGACGGCATTTTCGGCGACCCCGACCAGGGGATTCGGCCAGATCCGGGGCATTGACCTGCTGTCGGACGGCAGCCTTGTGGCCGCTGATTTCGCGGGCGAACGGGTTATCGGCGTGGATATCCACACAGGCGTGCGAACCGTTATCTCCGGCGACGGGCGCGGCTCGGGGCCGGCCCTTAACGGCCCGGTCTCGGTTGATCAACTCGACGATGAAACGCTCGTGGTGTCTGATTTTGGCTATCTCGCCATCTTCTTCATTGACCGGGCCACAGGCGACCGCTCATTTGTCACCGGCCCGGGCAGTGACGGTCGCGGAACCGGCCCCGCGGTGGGCAGCCGCGGCATAATTATTGATCCCCTGGACCCCAGCCGGATTCTGGCCACCGACTTTGCCCTGGATGCGGTCATCGCCGTCGATATAGCCACCGGCAACCGCAGCATATTCTCCAGCGCGATCACCGACACCCCACGCGGCGACGGACCACCCCTCAACAACCCCTTCGGTATCGACATTGCCGAGGACGGGACCGTTTATGTCTCGGATATGGGTCTGCAGGCGGTTGTCAGGATAGACCGCGACGGCAATCGGACCATCGTTACGTCGAACGACGGCACCGGCACGGGACCAAAACTGGCTTCACCCTGGGGGCTTCGCCTGATCGATGGTGAAATTCTGGTGGGCGACGCCAAGGGAATTTTCAGGATTGATGAGGTTACCGGCGACCGCGAGATTGTCTCACCGGTCGGGCCGATATTTACCCTGCGCAAACTTGAGGGGGGCCGGATGGCCATTTCCAGCATCGGCGCGGTAAACGGCATTGAAATAAGTGACGCCGCCTACGTGCGCTCGATCCTCTCGAATGCCGATCATCCCTGACCAGGGCCGCTCACTCGATGGTGTTCCGCAATAGCACCAGATTGTCCAGCAACAGGTTGCTCGACCAGATGAACGCAGCGTCGGCCTCGGTGTCATCAAAGATATCAGCGAAATTCTCGTAGGCGGGCCTTTGGATTGAAACACCGATCGCCTCGTTGGTGTAGATGGTCGCCAATGGCCAGTTACTGTCGTCAAACTCCGGCTTCGCCCATTCCTCCGGGACAGGCCAATGCGCGGCATACACGTTCGTTCCATCTTCGGGGGTGGGTATCTCGCACTGGTCTGTCAGACGCGCCCCGTCCGCCAGTCCGAGGCATTTGGGATCGCGAAGGGGCGAAATATAATACACTTGGGCCCGCCATTCCCCGCTGGTGTAGCCGATGGTCTCGCCCGCTTCGTTCCGGTAGACGGCGGTCATTCCGCCATCCCCTTGATGAAAGGGCACGCCGCGCATCACTTCTGAGCCGATCCCCAGGTTTTCCTCCCAGTCGACCAGCTTGAACGCCGCAGTGAAGGGGCGCTTGACCCGGAACCGCACGACGCTCGAATTGAAGGGCCAATAGGGTACTGCATCGGCGCCGACGAGGGTGCCGTTCACATAGGCCTCCATATAATTATCGACAAAGAAATAGGCGGTGATCACCTCTCCGTCGGCGTCAATTTCAGCGATGGGAACTGATTCGAGGTCCAGCTCGGCTACGCTGCCCAGCATGATCCCGGTGCAGTCGTTATACATGTCGGTCACCCTGGGGCCTGTTTTGAATGCCACATCGGCGGGCACGGTCCATTCAGTTCCGTCCGAGGCAGTGATGCGGCCCTGGGCGGTCGGCCGCCATTTCGGCACGTCGCACGCATACATGTAGGGATCGATCATTTGTGCCAGTCCGTGCGATATCGAGGGCGCATCGGGGTCGGCGGCGCCCGCGTCGGGCTCCGACGCCGGGCTGCAAGAAGCCACAAGCGTGGCAGCGATAACTGCAGTGAAATGGGCGCCCCGGGGCTTGGTGGCTCCGGTCGCTCTGAATGCTGGACTTGTCATTACGGACTCCCTTGCTCAAAACACGGCCTGGACGGCCGAACAAATTACACCTTGGTATTCGAGGGGAATCGTACCGTCAATGCCGCCGATTTGGTAGTCAATATTTTCCGATTCCCCGGCTCTCGCGGCTGGACGTTGGGGAAACTTGACAGGCAATCACGCGATCACCGATGAGCTAATTTTCCAGATCCGGCCTACGGCCAAGGGCCTGACCTTGCTGCCTCCCGGGTTGCTGCACAGCGCCTCCCTCCAGCGCTGAATTATGGTGCCATCTTCCATGACGCGGTTCAGTCGCCGACGCCGGTCTGGCGCAGCCATGCGGCCATGTGGAAATAATCCCGCCAGATTTTGATCTTGCCGTCCACCATTTCGAAAACGCCACTGCAGGGCAGCCCGACCGTCTTGCCGTCAATAACAAAGCGATCCATGCGCTCGGCCATGACGCTGTCGCCGCTCTCGGCGAGGGTCAGGATTTGCCAATCGACTTCTTCGGCGGGGCCGATAAACCGCTCGATCACCTGGCGAATGGCCGCCAATCCGCTGACCGGGGCCATGGGCATGTTGTGGTAGACCGCATCCGGGGTAAAGAATTCCATCACGCTGTCGATGTCTTTCGCGTTGATTGCCGCGACGAAGGCCTCAACTGCAACGGTTCCTGATGCCATCCTCCCCTCCATAATTTTCTATGGTACATATGGATACTAGATTACTGAGTAACACTTGACAATCGAGTTGGACTATCTCTAGGATATGTCCAGCCGCCCTTCAGAGTGGCACGACAATCGCGCGTCCAGCAAAATGTCCGGGGAGGTTCTTATGACTTTGGGTTTCACGGAAGACCATGACCAGTTCCGCCGGTCCCTGAAGACTTTTGTCGAGCGCGAGGTCACCCCGAACGTGCTGGAGTGGGAACGCGAGGGCCAGGTGCCGCGCTCGTTCTTCAAGAAGCTCGGCGACCTGGGCTTTCTCGGCATTCGCCTCGGCGAGGAATATGGTGGCAGCGGGCTGGACTTCTGGTACACCACCGTGATGGTCCAGGAGCTGATGCAGTGCGGCTCCGTGGGCGTGCCAGTCGCCGCCATGGCCCATGCGGAATTCGCCACCAGGATCATCGAGCGCGCCGGGTCCGACGAACTGAAAAAAGAATTTCTTGGCCCTGCCGTTGCTGGCGACATTATCGGCGCGCTGGGGGTTACCGAGCCCGGTGCCGGGTCCGACGTGGCCGCCATCCGCACCAAGGCTGTCCGCGATGGCGACGATTACATCATCAACGGCTCCAAGACCTTCATCACCAACGGCACGATCGCCGATTTCATCACCACCGCCGTGCGCACCGGAGGCGCGGGACACGGCGGTATGTCACTGATCGTCGTGCCCGCCGATACCAAGGGCCTGACCCGCAAGCGCCTGCAGAAAATAGGCACCCACTCCTCGGACACGGCGGAGCTCTTTTATGAAGACTGCCGGGTGCCCGCCAGATACCTCCTCGGCCCCGAGAACGGCGGCTTCAAGCCTTTGATGCAGGGTTTCGAGGGCGAGCGGCTGGTCCTCTCGGTCATCGCCTGCGCCCAGATGCGGCTGATGTTCGAAGCCGCCCGCCAGCATGGCCATGACAGAAAGATATTCGGTCAGTCAGTGCTGGACTTCCAAGTCTGGCAGCATCGCCTGGCCGACGTCATCACCAATATCGAGGCTGCCGAGGCGCTGATGTACCGCGGCATAGACCTCTATGTGCGCGGCGAGCCCTGCAACGCCGAGATTTCCATGTCCAAATTGTTTGCCACCGAAACGGCGCTGACCGTGGCCCGCGAATGTGCCCAGATTCACGGCGGCATGAGCCATATGGAAGAATGCGGCATGGCGCGGCTTTACCGCGACTCGCTGGCCTTCACCATCGGCGCCGGCACCTCGGAGGTTCTGCGCACAATCATTGCCGGCGATATGGGCCTGTCCAGGCGCAGAGGCGCCTCGTGACCCAACGGCCTGTATTCATTGCCGGATGCGGGCAGGTCGGCCCGGTCGCTGAAGACCCGCGCTCTATTGTCGAAATGGTGCTGGAGGCCGTTGAGGGCGCGCTGGAGGATGTGGGCATTACCCACCAGGATATCGACGCCATCGTCACCGCATCGGTGGATATTCTGGATGGCCTGACGGCATCGAACATCGCGGTCACCGAGGTGGTCGGCGCGGTGATGAAGCCCGAGGCGCGCATCGCCGCCGACGGAATGGCCGCGGCCATCCACGGCGCCTGTCAGATATGGTCCGGCGCCTATGATACGGTGCTGATCGTCGCCCACGCCAAGCCCTCCATGGCGCCCTACCAGGACCTCATGCAATGGGCCATGGACCCCATTTATCTGCAGCCGCTGGGGGTTGATTTCCTCACCTGTGCGGGATTGCAGGCGCAGGCCCTGGCGGCCGGCGACGCGGGTGCCGAGCAGCGTTGGGCGGAATTGGCGTCGGCGCGCCGCGCCGGTACGCCTGCGGCGATCAGCGCTGACGAGATTTTGGCATCGCCCATTGTCGCCTCGCCGCTGCGCGCGGAAATGTGCGCACCCATGGAAGACGGAGCCTCGGCCATTGTCCTCAGCGCTGTCCTGGGCAAGCATGACGGGCGGCCGCAGGTTACGGGTGTTGGCCATGACCTCGCGCCACATGATCTGGGCGACCGGGAGCCGGGTATCTGGCGCGGCCTGGAGCGCGCCTGCAACCGCGCCTACAGCGTGGCGGGGATTGATAACCCGGCCTCGGCCTTTGATCTGGCAGAGCCCTCCTGCCTGTTTCCCCACGAAGAAGAACTATTCGTTGCCGCCGCGGGTATCGGGAACGCGACCGTGGTCTCGCCCGGCGGCGGCCTTTTTGTCGGACATACGCCGGTGGTCGCCGGACTCAGCCGTCTGGCGGCGTCGGCTTCCGCGATGCGGCAGGATGCAGGCTGCCGGCGGGCGCTGGCGCACGGCGCATGGGGGCCTGCCGGACAGGGCCAGGCGGTGATGATCCTGGAGGCGGGTGCCCCGTGAACCGGGCCGCCATCATAGGAACCGGACAGACCCGGCACGCGCGCCGCCGCGACGACTTATCGCAGCCCGAACTGGTGCGCGAGGCCTGCACAGCGGCGCTGGCCGACGCCGGCATCGGACAGAAGGACATCGACGCGGTGGTTATCGCCAACATGGAATTATTCGAGGGCCGTGCGCTGCCCGAACTGTGGGTCGGCGAAGGCGCATTTGCCACCGGCAAGCCCTGCATGAAGATCGCCACCGGCGGCACCTCGGGCACCAGCGGCTGCATCGCCGGCTTCCATCAGGTGGCCTCGGGGTTGTTCGACATTGTGCTGGTCGTCGGGTTCGAGAAACATTCCGAGGGTCACACCCAGACCGGCATGGCGCTGACCGATCCATTTTGGGACCGCACCGTGGCCTCCGGCGCGCTGGGCAATTTCGCATTGTCCATATCGCAATATATGGTCGACCGGGGCGTCACCGAGGAACAGGCGGCCAAGGTCGCTGTGAAGGCGCGACGCAATGCCGCCCGTAACCCCTACGCCCATTTGCAGATGCCCGATATCACCGAGCAGGAGGTGCTGGACTCGAAGATGCTGGCACATCCGGTGCGTATGCTCGATATGTGCCCGCAATCGGACGGTGCCTGCGCCATCGTTATCGCCGCTGAAAGCAAGGCGAAGAAATATTGTGACCAGCCGGCCTGGATCAGGGCAACGGCCACCCGGCACCAGCAGCCCTATATCGGCGATATCGACCACCGTCTGACCAGCATGGAGACTTTAAGGAGTGCCGCCAGGTCGGTCTACGCCGCAGCCGGCATCCGCGACCCTTTGAAGGAACTGGATGTGGCGGAGATTTACGAACCCGTCTCTTACGCCGAGCTTGCCTGGTACGAGGCGCTGGGTTTTTGCGAGGACGGAGAGGCCGGCCGCCTGATCGAAGACGGCGTTACAGAAATGGATGGCGAACTGCCGGTCAATCCCTCGGGCGGCGTGCTGTCGACCAACCCGGTGGGGGCGTCGGGTGTGATTCGGGTTGCCGAGGCGGCATCGCAGATCATGGGCCGCGCTGGCGAACACCAGGTTCAAGGCGCAAAAACCGCTCTGGCCACCGGTTACGGCGTATATGCCTGGGCCGACGCCATGATCCTGGGGACGGCACCATGAGCGAAACCGTCACCGTGACCATCGAGATGGAGCAGGCCTGGCGCTATGCCTCGGGGACGGCCATGGAGCGCTTCTCCGAGGGTCTGAAGGAACGCCGCATAGAGGCGGTCAGTTGCCGGCTGTGTGGGCGCGCCTATCTGCCGCCCCGGCCCTATTGCGGCAAATGCAATATCCGCATGTCGAGCTGGACGCCGGTAAAAGACGAGGGCGAACTGGTCGCCTGGACGGTGATGCAACTGCCCATGCTCGACGGGCGCACCGGCGAGATGCGCGAGGCCCCCTATGGCATGGGGCTGATCCTGCTCGACGGCGCTGACACCACCCTCAATCACTATCTGGCGGAGAGCGATCCGGCGAAGCTGGCCATCGGCCAGCGGGTACGCGCTGTCTGGTGCAACGAGCGCCGGGGCGCCATGGACGATATTCTGCATTTCGAGGTGATCCGGTGATCCGCGAGGAAAAAATCCAGATTCCCTTTGTTTATGCCGCAGGGCAGGCGGGCAGCCGCTTCCTTGTGGCGCTGCGTGATGATGGGCGGATCATGGGGTCGGCCTGCGCCGCCTGCGGCCATGTCAGCGTGCCGACCCGGTCCTTCTGCCCGGCTTGCTCAGAGAGCGACCTGTCCGATGTCGAATTGGCGGGCGAGGGTAACCTGGTTTCATGGACGGAAATTCCCGGGCGCGGTGTTTTCGCGCTGATCAATCTGGACGGTGCCGACGGGGCCCTGCTGCACCGCCTGATCGACTCGCCCGACAAACTGGCCGTTGGCCAACGAGTGCGGGCGCAATTCGCCGAGACCCGCAAGGCGCATATCAGCGACCTGGCCGGCTTTGTCGTGACCGGAGCCGGGCCATGAGCATCCGCGCCGAAGGAACAGACGGCGTGCTGCTGGTCACAATCGACCGGCCAGAGGCGCGCAACGCGTTGAGCCGGGCCATGAATCAGGAATTGATCGCGGTTTGGGAGGCGTTCCGGGACGATCGCCGATGCCGCGTCGCAATACTGACCGGGGCGGGCAACAAGTCTTTCTGTGCCGGGGCGGATCTCAAGGAAGTGGGTGATTATTACAGTTCGATGACGCCCGCCGAGCGCCGCAAAAAGGCGCGCGCAGAACCGGGCCTTGGCGGTATTACCCGCAATCTCGATCCCGGCAAGCCGATCATCGCCGCCATAAACGGTCACTGTCTGGCCGGCGGGCTGGAACTGGCGCTGGCCTGCGATATTCGCATTGCCTCCGAAAACGCCACCTTCGGCCTGCCTGAAGTGCGCTGGGGCCTGATGCCGGGCGCCGGCGGCTCGCAGCGCCTGCCGCGCGCCATTTCGCTGGGTGCGGCGATGGAAATGCTGCTCACCGGCGAATCTATCGACGCCAGTGCGGCGGCAGCCTGCGGGCTGGTCAATCGCGTCGTACCGCAGGAAAAACTGCTCGATGCAGCCTTCGCTGTAGCGCGAAGCATTGTTCGGGCGGCGCCGCTTTCGGTGGCCGCGGTCCGGGCTGCTGCATATGGAGGTCTCGAAATGAGTTTGGAGGATGGGCTGGAGCTGGAACAGGCTCGCGCCGAGCCGTTGCGCCAGAGCGCAGACGTGCAGGAAGGGCTGAAAGCCTTTACCGAGAAACGCGATCCGGAGTGGAAGGGAAAATAAGACGTGAAATTTGAAACAATCACCTGCCAGCAGGAAGGGCGCGTGCTGCGCATGACGCTCAACCGCCCCAAAGTGCTGAACGCCTTTAATGACATCATGCTGCGTGAAGTGCGCGACGCGCTGGACGCCGGTTACGCTGATGACAGCGTCGGCGTCTTTCTGGTCGACAGCAATTGCGAGAAGGCTTTTTCAGCCGGCATCGACGTAGCCTATGTGAAGGACATGGACGGCTGGGGCACCCGCCAGGTCGGGCGCGAACTGCACAAGACATTCCTGGCGCTTCGTACCGTCGAAAAACCTGTGGTCTGCCAGATCGACGGCCTCTGTCTGGGCGCCGGGCTGGAATTTGCGCTGTCCTGCGATTTCATGATTGCCTCCGACCGCTCGCGTTTCGGCCTGCCCAATATCCTGCGTGGCATCCCGGCCATCGTCGAGGCGGCCATCCTGCCCATGGCGATCGGTATTCAAGGAACCCGGGAACTGGCCTATCTGGGCGAATTCTGGGATGCCGAAAAAGCCGAGCGCCGGGGGCTGGTGCAGACAGTTACCACGCCCCAAGACCTCTCGGGTCACGTTGACGCGCTCTGCGCCAAGCTGGCCGAGAAAAGTCCGCAGGCGCTGGGCACCCAGAAAGAGATCATCCACAAATGGATGACCACCGATCTGGAATCAGCCATCGATTTTTCCATCAACACCGTTGTCCTCAACTGGCTGACCAAGGACCAGAAGGAAGGGATGAGCGCGTTTCTCGAGAAACGCGAAGCCACCTTCAAAGGAGAATAGCTGTGGGCAAGATCGCGAAGACCATCGTCACATGCGCGTTGACCGGCGCCCAGCAGGGCAAGGATGCCAATCCGGCGTTGCCCGAACAACCCGACGAGATTATCGAAGCGGGGCTGGACGCCTGGCGTGCGGGCGCGGCGATCCTGCATCTGCACGCCCGCGACAAGGACGGCAAGGCGACCGGCGATGTCGGCACTTTCCGGCGCATCGTTGAAGGCTTGCGCGACGGAGGGTGCGACGCGGTCTTGAACCTTACCACCGGCGGCGCCGTTGCCGGACTCAGTGTCGACGAGCGGCTGCAGATTCTTCCCGAACTGAAGCCCGAGATCGCCTCTTTCAGCGTTGGCGGCGGCAGCATGCTGGGGCGCTATGACGCCAAGACAGAGACATGGATAGGCGACCGCTTTGTTCAGCTATTCACCTCCAACGCCGAGCTGGAGCGGGTGGCGCGGCTGTTTCAGGACAACAATGTGCGGCCCGAGCTGGAGGTCTATCACACCGGCATGCTCAACAATATCGAGACGCTGCATGGGCTGGGCGTGTTCGACGAACCGCTGCTGGTGAATGTCGTCATGGGCATTCCCGGCGAATGCCTGAAACCAACGGTCAAGAACCTCCTGTATGTGGTCGAGGGGTTGCCGGAAGGCGCCCAGTGGCTGGTCTCGGCGATCGGCGCGCGCAACCATTTCCGCATGCTCGGCGCGGTGCTGGCCATGGGCGGCCATGTGCGCGTCGGTCTCGAGGACAACGTCTATCTGAACCGCGGCGAACTGGCGCCATCCAACGCCGCCATCGTCGAGAAGGCGGTGCGCCTGATCCGCGAACTGGGTGCCGAGCCGGCCAGCCCGGCCGAGACAAGAGAGATTCTGAAATTGCATTGAAAATTGCACTGAGGAGATAATCCGTGACCCGAGAGAAAATAGCCATCGACGCCTGGGCCACCTATATCAGCCCGGAGGCGGCCAAGCGCTGGCCCGCCGAATTCATCCATATCTTCAACAAATACAAGTCGCCCAAGCATATGACAGAGGGCCAGTCGGTCGAGGACCTGCTGAAGGAAATGGATGAGGCCGGCGTTGATCGGATCATCCTGTCGTCCTTCTACTACAAGGGCGACCCGGTGATGACCAACGAAGAGGTCTCGAAGATCGCCAGGGACCATCCCGACCGCTTCATCCCCGCCGGCACCGTCGACGTGATGCAAAAGCCGATGAAGCTGGCGGCCGACGTTGAGTATATCGTCAGGGAACTGGGCATGTGCTGCGTTCGGCTGGAACCATATATGTACGGCGACGGCATGACCGGCCTGCCGCCCAACGACAAACATTACTGGCCCGTTTACATGAAATGCACCGAGCTTGATGTGCCGGTGGCGCTGCAGGTCGGCCATACCGGGCCGCTGCTGCCCTCGGAATGCGGGCGGCCCATATACCTGGACGAGGTGGCGCTGGCCTTCCCCGACCTGACCATCATCGGCTGCCATCTGGGCCAACCCTGGCACGAGGAAATGA
>JACZSK010000150.1 GCA_022574255.1 Pseudomonadota bacterium | reverse complement strand
GCCCACGGAGCGGTTTCGCGCCCGGTGGCCGAGGCCATGGCCTGGGGGGCGCTGGAAAAGGGCAATTTCGACCTGGTTGTGGCGCTCACCGGCATCGCCGGCCCCGGTGGCGGCAGCAAAACAAGACCGATCGGTCTAGTTCAGTTCGCGGTTGGGTGGCAGGGCGGCGGCGGCGAGACCCGGGTGCTGGGCGAGGCCCGCGAATATGGCGATCTGGGGCGCGACGGCGTGCGCATGGCGGCGGTCCGCACGGCGCTGGAATTGCTGCTGAAAACCTGCCAGGAGGCCGTTTAAGCGCAAAATCAACGACTTGCGCCGACGTCAGGACGTCAGACTGAATCAGGCACTCTTTTCCCGCTCAGCCTGCTGAAGCGCCGTCGCCGTGCAGCTCTTTGACGCGGGTCTGGAAGGCGGCGACCATGTGATGCACGGCCTCCTCGAAGAGCGCGCCGATCAGTTTCTCCAGAATACGGCTCTTGAATTCAAAATCGACGGCGAAAGCCACCAGCGTGCCACTGCCCTCGGAGGCATCGGCATGAGCAGTGAGCCGCCAGTCATTGGACAAATGCCGCATGGGGCCGCGGATATACTCCACATGAATTTTTTCGGGCCGGGCCAGGGTGACGCGCGATGTGAAGGTTTCACGGAACATCCTGAAACCGATGATCAGGTCGGCCTCGAAGCCGTCATCATGGGTTTTCGATATCCGCGCGCCCAGGCACCAGGGCAGGAATTCCGGGTATTGCGCCACATCGGCGATAACGTCGAAAATCTGCTCCGGCGTATAGGGCAGGAAGCGCTGTTCGGCATGGTGGGGCATGGGCTGCGGCGATACTCCTGAGGCGGTGGCTTGAAAAGCTAATCCATGGCAGTGACCTAAACTAGGACAGTCGCTATTTCCTGTCACGCCACTCTTTTCTAACCTCGTCATTCGCCGACTTGATCGGCGAATCCAGTCTTGCTTTTCCACATGGAGCCAACAGAAAGCTGGACTCGCCGCCAAGGCGCATCACGCAGAGAGGGTCGGCGAGTGACGAAGAAAAGGAGGGTCGGCGAGTGACGATTATAAAGTGGGGCATGGGCTGCGGCAGGCCCTATTTGGTCTCTGAGGCCTGCTTGGCGGCGCGGGCGGCGCGCAGCTTGGCGAAATCTTCGCCGGCGTGATAGCTGGAGCGGGTCAGCGGCGTTGCCGAGACCATGAGGAAGCCCTTGCCGCGGGCCATTTTCTCGTAGGCGGCGAATTCGTCGGGATGCACATAGCGGTCAACGGCCACATGGCGCCGGGTCGGCTGCAAATATTGCCCGATGGTGAGAAAATCGATATCCGAGGAGCGCATATCGTCCATCACCTGATGCACCTCGCCCTTCTCCTCACCCAGCCCAACCATGATGCCCGACTTGGTGAAGATCGTCGGATCCCGATCTTTCACCTTGTCCAGAAGGCGCAGCGAATGGAAGTATCTGGCGCCCGGCCGGATGGTCGGGTAAAGCCGTGGCACGGTCTCCAGATTGTGATTAAACACATCAGGTTTTGCATCAATAACAATCTCTAAGGCACCGGGTTTATTGCGAAAATCCGGTGTCAGAATTTCAATGGTCGTATCGGGCGCCGCTTTCCGCAACGCCTCGATGACGCGCACGAACTGCATCGCCCCGCCGTCGTCCAGGTCGTCGCGGTCAACGCTGGTAATCACGATATGCTCCAGCCCCATGGCGCCGCAGGCGGTGGCCACATGCTCGGGCTCAAGGGGGTCAATCACGCCCCCCGGCGCGCCGGTCTTGATGTTGCAAAAGGCGCAGGCGCGGGTGCAGGTATCGCCCAATATCATCACCGTGGCGTGCTTTTTCTCCCAGCATTCGCCGATGTTGGGGCAAGCGGCCTCTTCGCAGACGGTGTTGAGATTCAACTCGCGCATCATGCGGCGCGTCTCGGCAAATTCCTTCGAGACCGGCGCCTTGGCACGAATCCACGGCGGCTTGCGCAAAAGGGGACGCTCGGAATCGTCTCGTATGTTCTTGATCTCGCTCATGGCGCTATATATGGAGTGCCTTGCCGTAAGCGGCAAGCACGCTTTCATGCATCATCTCCGAGAGTGTCGGGTGCGGGAAGACGGTGGCCATGAGCTCGGCCTCGGTGGTCTCCATTGTGCGGGCGATGGCATAGCCCTGGATCAGCTCGGTGACCTCGGCGCCGATCATATGGGCGCCCAGCAATTCCCCGGTTTTGGCGTCGAAAACGGTCTTGACCAGCCCCTCGGGCTCGCCCAGCGCAATGGCTTTGCCGTTGCCCATGAACGGGAACCTTCCGACTTTAACGGCATAGCCGGCCTTCTTGGCTGCTTCTTCGGTCAGCCCGACGCTGGCCACCTGTGGCCGGCAATAGGTGCAGCCGGGGATATTCGCCTTGTTCAGGGCGTGGACACCCTTCACGCGCGCGATATGCTCGACGGTGATGACCCCCTCATGCATGGCCTTGTGGGCCAGCCAGGGCGGGCCGGTAACGTCGCCTATGGCCCACAGGCCCGGCGTGCCGGTGTAGCCGAAGGGGTCAGTGGGGATATGGCCGCGCTCAGGCACCACGCCCAGCGCCTCCAGCCCCAACCCCTCCACATTGCCGGTAATGCCGATGGCCAGGATCACCCGGTCGAATGTGGCGTCTGCGGGCTTGCCATCGCTGAGCTTTATTGACGCCTTGACGGTGGATTTCCCCGCTTTCAGCGCCGTGACGCCGGCGCCGGTGTGGATGGTCATGCCCTGGCCGGTGAAAGCCTTCAGCGCCAGCGCTGAAATTTCCGCGTCTTCCTGGGGCAGAATGCGGTCGAGCATCTCAACAACGGTCACTTCCGCGCCCATGTCACTGTAGAAGCTGGCGAATTCCATGCCGATGGCGCCCGAGCCGACCACCAGCAGCCTTTTGGGAATCTCGGCGGGGACCAGCGCCTCCTTGTAGGTCCAGATCAGCTTGCCATCGGCCACAAGGCCGGGCAGTTCCCGCGCCCGCGCGCCGGTGGCGATAATCACATGGGTGGCCGACACCTCCGCCACCGCCTTCGCCCCCTTGGTGACGCTGACCGTCGTCGCGGTCTTCAGCGTCGCCTCGCCGTCTATCACCACGACTTTGTTCTTTTTCAGAAGATGCTTCACCCCGCCCGAGAGCTGGGTGGCGATTCCGCGGCTGCGCTTGACCACGGCGGCCAGATCGAAAGACGGATTGTCGGCGCTGAGGCCATAGTCATCAAGATGATGCAGCATATGGTGGATTTCCGACGAGCGCAGCAGCGCCTTGGTGGGAATGCAGCCCCAGTTGAGGCAGATGCCGCCGAGATGCTCGCGCTCGATGACGCAGGCCTTGAGGCCAAGCTGCGCGGCGCGGATGGCCGCCACATAGCCCCCCGGCCCGCCGCCGATCACAACGATGTCAAAGCTCTGTTTATCCATGCCAGCTATCCATTACCCGTGCCTCACAACAACATGCTGCCGGGCTCTTCCAGATAGCCCTTGAGGACGGAGAGGAACCTTGCACCCACGGCGCCGTCGATGGCCCGGTGGTCGCAACTGAGCGTCATGGACATGACCGTGGCGGTCTGCACCGCGCCGTGGCGCACAATGGCGCGCGGCTCGCCGGCCCCTACCGCCAAAATCGCCCCCTGCGGCGGGTTGATGACCGCGGAGAACTCCTTCACCCCGAACATGCCCAGGTTGGATATGGAGAATGTGCCGCCCTGGTATTCCTCCGGCGCCAGCTTGCCTTCCTGCGCCCTTGCGGCCAGGTCTTTGACCTCGGCGGAAATCTCGGCCAGGCCCTTCGCCTCGGCGCCGCGAATGACCGGGGTAATCAGGCCGCCGGGGGTGGCCACCGCCACCGAAATATCGGCGCGGCTGAAGCGATACATCACATCGCCGCCAAACTGCACATTGGCGTCGGGCACTTTCATCAGCGCCACCGCCACGGCGCGGATGATGAAATCATTGACCGAGAGTCTGCCGCCATTTTCGTCAGCCAGCTTGGCGTTCAGGCGCTTCCTCAGTTCCAGCATGCGGTCGATCTCGGCATCCATGGTCAGATAGAAATGCGGCACGGTCTGTTTGGCGTGGGTCAGGCGCTTGGCGATGACCTTGCGCATTCCCGACAAGCGCGTCGCCTCATGGGGCACGCCTTCGGGTGGCGGCAATACCTCACCCATGCCTGCTGCTGCGGTGGCTGCGGCAGGTGCGCGCGCGGCGGCGGGCGCGCGTGCGGCGGGGACAAGCGGTGTGGCGCCCGACTTGGCCGCTTCCACATCGGATTTAATAACCCTTCCACCGGGGCCGGAACCGCCCAGCGCGGCGATATCGATTCCCGCCTCCGCCGCCAACCGCTTGGCCAGCGGTGACGCCTTGACGCGGGTAGTGGATGCCGCCGGTGCCGGCGGCGGAAACCTCTCGTGTGAGCGCACGGCGGCCCGCTTCCATCGCCCCGATATCGGACTGGGACTCTCCTCGTCCGGCATGACCTTGAATCCGTTTTCTCGGTCCAAGCGCGGCTGACGTTCTCTCCATTTCTTGGTCCGTGCGGGATAAGGTGTCTCGTGCCGCCGCGCCGCGGGCGTGCAGAGTGGCATATCGGGCGGGCGATACCCCTTTAGGTTGCCAGAGAACGACCTTGCTGGAAAATCCAGGATGGGACGAAGCCATGAATGTCGAGGCTGTAACACTGGCAGGCCGGCTGGCGCGGCTCGAGCCGCTCGACA
>JACZSK010000149.1 GCA_022574255.1 Pseudomonadota bacterium | reverse complement strand
TCGCATTAGGGCCAGCGGCCACATACACAGTGCCGCATCAACAGGCCGGACACATGACTGCACCCGACCATATCTGCACCAACGTCAAATAATCACTTGCCAAATGGGAGCCGTCCACACATGACCCGAAGCAGACTCTTTTGATCTTTGCGACACATCCTCGTCTCGCTACAATAAAGTGATTTGGTAGCCGCATGGAGGGAGTTCGATGATTCGGTCGACTAGAGCTGCAGGATATTTGACGCGCACCGGGCGCCCGGGAGCATCCACCCTACTAGGCCTGTTGCTCGGTTTAGCATTGGGCCTGGCGATTGCGCCGGAGCAGGCAGTTGCCGGTGAGCCTGCACTGCCCCTTGAGGACCGTACGGTTGAGGTGGATGGCGCCACCATTCACTACCGCGTTGGCGGTGATGGCGAGCCGCTGCTCCTGCTTCATGGCTTCGTATGGGCGGGTCAAGCCTGGGACCCGATCATCGATGAACTGCGCAGCCAGTTCATGGTGATCGTGCCTGACATGAGAGGGCATGGACAATCCACCAACCCTGGCGGCGAATGGAGCTACAAACAGTCGGCGATCGACATGTTCAGCGTACTCGATGATCTCAATCTAGAGACGGCCAAAGGCATCGGATATAGCGCCGGCGGGCTTACATTGCTTCATATGGCTGCGAATGAGCCCGCGCGCCTTTCGGCGATGGTCGTGGTAGCGGGCGGGCACAGGATGGAGGAGGAGGCTGCGGCGTTGGTCCGCGGCTTTCCGAAATTGGAAGAACTACACCCGGCTTTTTTGTCAAGCCTGCGCACCATGACACCGGGCGGCGATGACCAGTTACGCGCGCTGCTCTCACAGTTACGCCGTCTGGCGGACAATCCTGAAGACTACACGCTCTCAGGAGCACAACTGGCCGGCATATCGACGAGGACAATGTTCGTGTGGGCAGACAGGGACGAGTTTTATCCCATGGGTGTTGCGCTGGAGCTATATCAGGCGTTGCCCGATGCATCGCTTATGGTACTGCCCGGGTATGGGCATTCCTTTTTGATGCAGGGTTTGCTGGGAGGCAGCCCGCACATCATGGAGCAGTTTACGCCGCCAGTTGTCAGGTTTCTGGAAACGCCTGCGGCGGAATAGCGATCTACCGCTTCGGCGCTTCGATCACAAAGGCGTTGAGTAGTAGTATGCGGAGCTTGCCGCTGTTCTTGAATTGTCGGATCGAACTCATCCAAAAGAGTCCGCTTTTGGCTAAAAGCAGACTCTTTTACACCGTCCAATACTTTCAACTGGCTTTACCGATTGCCTTCACCAGTTCGAACACGCGTTTGCGCACTTTTTCGTCCTTGATCCGGTAATAGGCCCGAACCAGTTCGAGGGTTTCTCTCGTGGCAAGGCGGTCCGGCTCAAATGATTTCTGCTCCTTTTCGGCGACGCCCTTGGCGCTGGTAGCAACACCCTGTGCCATCTCATCAAAGAAAAAGGCGACCGGAACATCAAGAATCTTGGACAACCTGTATAGCCGACTTGAGCCGATCCTGTTGGCGCCACGCTCGTATTTCTGGATCTGCTGAAATGTCAGCCCCAGCGCATCACCCAGATTCGATTGGCTCATCCCCAGAAGAGTCCGGCGCAACCGGACGCGGGAACCGACGTGGACATCGATAGGGTCTGGTTTATTGGTCATAGGATACACTACCTCTGTGCTAGGAGACGAGCCTAGTTCAAGAGCGCCGGGTTTGTAAATCAGCCACTGGGATTGCCAAGGCGGGCCAATGTCTGCTTTTGGCTAAAAGCAGACTCTTTAAGTGAAGCGATGAGAGAACATCACCGTCAAGATGTGTCGGTGTTCCGCTGCGATGTTAGTTGCAGCAGGCCAGATGGGTTCCATGGATAAAGGGGGTATCTGCGGGTTCTCATGGGCTCGGGCAGAGCAGCGCGCGTTATTCCCTTGAGCGCCATTGCAATAAGTTCACTGCCCTTCTCGAGGCTCTCTTCAATCTCCCGCTTCACCCAATGGCTTTGATGGGTGACTGGACTGACAAAACATACAGTGAGGTCGGTGTGCGCCATCCTTTCGCGTATCTTCTGGCGAATAGTTGCTTCGTCCTGAATGCTGATTGCTTCTCTGTCGGACGCCTTGAAGCAATCGAACTCGACGTCAGGGAAAAGGGAACTAAGCCGCATGGCCAGAACTTCGGGCTCATCCTCGGTATCAAAGCTTACAAAAACGCTTTTTGTCATGTGCCCCCCATCTCAACCATTACATCATGACGGAGAGAGCTGTGCAAGTATGACGTTTAAATGCAAAGAGTCTGCTTTTGGCTAAAAGCAGACTCTTTTGTTGCTCCCACGAAGTGCTTTCGCTGCGCTGTAGAATCCGCTATTTCTGGGGTCGGTGGGATTTCAGCAATCGATACGGGGGCATCATGAGGCATCTTCAGGGGCTTTTATTTCTTGCGGGACTGTTCTTGCCGTTGGCCGGCGGGCCGTCGGCGGCGGCGGAAACAGACGAGTTCGAATTTTGGCCGGGCGCTGTCTATGATCCTGCCGTCCCGACGGTCGAGGAGGTTCTCGGCTATCCGGCGGGCGACCGGATCACATGGCCCCACGACGTCATTACCTATTTCGAGGCCCTGGCCAAGACAGCTCCGGACCGCATCAGGGTTACCGAATATGCCCGCACCTGGGAGGGCAGGCCCCTCATATACGTCGCCATCTCGTCCGCCGCGAACATTGCTCGTCTGGCTGAGATCAGCGACGGCATGAAACGTCTGGCTGACCCGCGCGTGACGAACCGCAAGGCGGCAGATGCCCTGATAGCCTCCCTGCCGGGCAGCGTCTGGTTGGCCTACGCGGTGCATGGCAACGAAATCTCATCCACCGATGCCGCCATGATGACCGCGTATCATCTGCTGGCGGCCAAGGGTGACGAGCGCATTGACACGATCCTTGAGAATACGGTGGTCTTCATCGATCCTTTGCAGAACCCCGACGGACGCGCCCGCTTTGTCCATAATTTCGAAAGCGCCGAAGGGCTGGAGCCCAATTCAAACCAGTTGGCGGCCGAGCATAACGAGCCTTGGCCTTTCGGGCGGACCAATCACTACCTTTTTGACATGAACCGCGACTGGTTCGCGCTGACCCAGCCCGAAACCCGCGGCCGCGTTGCGGCGCTGCAGGAATGGCTGCCGCTCGTCTTTGTCGATCTGCACGAGATGGGCAGCGATTCAACCTATTATTTCGCACCCGAGGCGATCCCCTACAATCCGCACCTTGCCGATGACCAGAGGGCGAGCCTGATGTTGTTCGGGCGCAACAACGCCAGATGGTTCGACCACTTCGGCTTTGACTATTTCACCCGCGAGATCTTCGACGCCTTTTACCCCGGATACGGCGCCAGCTGGCCCAGCTATTACGGATCCATTGCCATGACCTATGAGCAGGCATCATCCCGCGGCCTGGTCATGCGGCGTACCGACGGCAAGGAGTTTCACTACCGCGATACGGTGCGGCACCATTTCGTGGCCTCGCTGTCGACCGCCGAGGTCGTGGCCGCCAATCGCCGCAAGTTCCTGGCCGACTTTTATAACTACCGGGTCAGCGCCATCGCCGAGGGACGTTCTGGCAACGTCAGGAGCTATATCATCCCGGCCCAGCGCGATCAGGCCGCCGCGGACAAGCTGGCCGGACTGCTGGCCATGCAGGGTGTCGAAGTGGGCCGCGCCGGAAGTACCTTAAGGGCCTGCGGGCAAAACTACGAAGCCGGGAGTTATGTGATCGACCTTGCCCAACCTGCAAAAAGGCTGATCCGCACGCTTCTCGACCCCGATGTGCCCATGGAGGAGGATTTCCTCGCCGAGCAGGAGCGCCGGCGCGCCAAGAACCTGCCCGACGAGATCTATGACGTCACCGCTTGGTCTCTGCCTCTGATGTACAATGTGGATATGGATTCCTGCGGTCGCACGGTCACCGCCGATCTGGCCCCGGCTGAGGCCAAATTCGTGCAACCCGGCAAGCTGATGGGTGATGAAGCCGACGTCGCCTATCTCGTAACATGGGGAACCGCTGCGGCCGGCCGGCTTCTGGCCGGTGCACTTCGCAAAGGTATCGACGTCAGGACCACGGACAAGGCCTTCACCCACGAGGGCAGGGACTATCCGGCCGGGACTCTCATCTTTGCGGTTCACGACAATCCAGACACTCTCGGTGCACAGTTGGCAGTGCTGGCGGAGGCCTCAGGCGCCGAGGTCGTAGGGGTCAACACGGGGTGGGTGACCGAAGGGCCCAACTTCGGCAGCAGAAATGTCACCGGCATACGGGCACCGCACGTGGCCATTGCCTGGGACCGGCCGACCAGTTCTTATTCCGCCGGCAATACGCGCTTCGTAATCGAGCGTCAGTTTGGCTATCCGGTCACCGCGATCCGCACCCGGCAGATCGCCACTGCCGATCTCGGCCGTTTCGATGTCATCATATTGCCGGAGCAGATTTCCGCCTTCCTGGGATTTGGGCCCGGTTATAAGGCCATGCTCGGGCAGAGCGGGACCGAGAATCTCAAAAAATGGGTCAACTCGGGCGGCGTTCTCATCGCCCTCGGCAATGCGATGCGCTACCTGGCCGACCCGGCGATCGATCTGATTTCGGTGCGCCGCGAGGACGCCTTCCGCGAGAAACCGGCCAACGCCAAGGACGAAAAGGCACTATCACAAGGGCCGGAGAACGGAAACGCCAGCGAAA
>JACZSK010000007.1 GCA_022574255.1 Pseudomonadota bacterium | reverse complement strand
GATTGGTTTGCCCGAATTGCGCGCTTGCTCCAAACCCCTCTCCAATATTACAGACAACACCTTGCGTCGATGTGCGATGTAATCCCCCAAAAGTCCTGCGGGCTTAGTCACCGGACTCACAAGATCGAGCAAGGCGCAAGCTATTTTGTCCGCAGTCTCCTCGGATACCTTAACCTTCAGGTTTAATTTGATTGGCCAGTCCGGCACTGGATGCTCCTCACAACGGAATATTGCCGTGCTTGCGCCACGGGTTTTCCAGCTTCTTGTTGGCCAGAACTTTCAGCCCCCTTGCGATTCGGCGCCGCGTGGCGTGGGGCATGATAACCTCGTCGATAAAGCCTTTTTCCGCGGCGACAAAGGGATTGGCGAACTTCTCTTCATATTCCCTGGTCTTGGCCTCAATCTTTTCCCGGTCGCCAATCTCCTTGCGAAAGATGATTTCAACCGCGCCCTTGGCCCCCATCACCGCGATTTCGGCGGTCGGCCAGGCGTAGTTCAAATCGCCCCTGAGATGCTTTGACGCCATCACGTCATAGGCGCCGCCATAGGCCTTGCGCGTGATAATTGTGATCTTGGGCACCGTCGCCTCGCCGTATGCGTACAACAGCTTGGCGCCCTGTTTTATGATGCCGCCATATTCCTGGGCCGTGCCGGGCAGAAACCCGGGCACATCGACGAAGGTGATGATGGGAATGTTGAAGCAGTCGCAGAAGCGCACGAAACGCGCCGCCTTGCGCGATGAGTTGATGTCCAGGCAGCCGGCCAGCACCATCGGCTGGTTGGCGACAATGCCGATGGGCGCGCCTTCAATGCGGGCGAAGCCGGTGAGAATGTTCTTCGCATGCTCGGCCTGAATTTCAAAGAAATCGCCCTCGTCGACGATTTTTCCGATCACCTCGTGCATGTCATAGGGCTTGCTGGCGCTGGTCGGCACCACGCTGTCCAGCGAGGGCTCGTCGCGCTGGCCGGTGTCAAACGTGGGCCGCAGGGGCGGCTTTTCGCGGTTGTTGGCGGGAAGGAAATCGAACAGCCGGCGGATTTCGGCCAGCGCCTCAACGTCATTGTCGAAGGCGCCGTCAGCGATCGAGGATTTGGTGGTGTGGGTTGACGCCCCGCCCAGCTCCTCGAGGCTGACGACCTCGTTGGTCACGGTTTTCACCACGTCGGGGCCGGTCACAAACATGTAGCTGGTGTCGCGGACCATGAAAATGAAATCGGTCATGGCCGGGGAATAAACCGCGCCACCAGCGCAGGGCCCCATGATGACCGAGATTTGCGGGATCACCCCGGAGGCCAGGATGTTCTTCTGGAAGACATCGGCATAGCCCGCCAGCGACGCCACGCCCTCCTGTATGCGCGCGCCGCCGGAATCATTCAGGCCAATCACCGGCGCCCCCACCCGCATGGCCATGTCCATGATTTTACATATCTTTTCGGCGTTGGTCTCACTCAGCGACCCGCCGAAAACAGTGAAATCCTGGCTGAAGACAAAGGTCAGCCGGCCGTTGATGGTGCCGTTTCCGGTGACCACCCCGTCACCCGGTATTTTCCGGTTGGCCATGCCGAAGTCGGTTGAGCGATGTTCGACGAACATGTCGATTTCCTCGAACGAGCCTTCGTCGAGCAACAGGTCGATGCGCTCGCGGGCGGTCAGCTTGCCGCGCTTGTGCTGGGCGTCAATGCGCTTCTGCCCGCCGCCGAGACGGGCCCGCGCGCGCTTCTTTTCCAGCTTGTCGAGAATTTCCTTCATGCACCCCCCTAGGGTCCGGACTCAATTACCGGGTGGAACTGTGTTGGCTCCGAAAGGCCCGGAAAAAAGGAGAACACCGCAGGCGATGTAGCATATCGGCGAGGATTTTCGACGCGTTCTCCGGGTCTTTCGGGCCAATCCACCTGGACCGCGCCCAAATTGGCCGGAACAGCGTCAAAAGCGCCTCAGATAGATTGCTATTCTTCACCGCTTTCTCCTCGTTCCGGCCAATTTTGGCTGCGGCACAGCCCTCACCGGTAATTGAGTCCAGACCCTAGAGCGCCCGAGCAACAAAGAGCTGCGGAATCTATAGCGCGAAATTTGCGCCGCCGCCAGTCAAGCCGGGTCGCGGGCGAGTGCGACGAATTTCGCGGCGTCCAGGAATTGCGCGCGGTTGGCGGCGCTGCGCTCCCGCGCCTCGTCGTCGATGCCCCAGTGGGTGGCCTGCCAGGATTCGTCCACCTGCGATGCCTCCCAGGCGTCTTCGGCCCCGGCAAAGCCTTCCGCCACGGCCAGCGCAACAATCAGCGAGCCCGACAGCGCGGTCGTAACATTCAACCCGGCCAGCGCGAAATCGTCATATGCGGCGACGGCTTGCCTGAGCGCCGCTTTCAGCGCATCGGATTGCTCCACGGGCAGGATTCCCCTGGTCACGGCGGGCTCCAGCCCATGCGCGGTCTTCAGCCAATCCAGGTAGGGGTCCCACCCGGCGGCCTGCGCGGCGGCCAGTTCAGCCGGCTCTTCCGCCCGATAATAGAGCAGATCGCTGACGCCGTAAGCGGTGGTGCCGTCGATCACCAGGTCACGCGCCGGGGCCACCCGGTCGATGGCCGAATTCGCCAGCCGGGTCAGCGGCATGTCCTCGGGCGAGATATCCTGTTCCTGCGCCCGCCACTCATCGGCCACGGCTTCGGCCAGCGCAACATTGGGCAGGTTCAGAGCCGCCTTGGCCGGCGTGCGCACCGGCTTGCCGTCCAGCGCCACGGCAAAGCCGCCGTTACTGCTGGTAACCAGAACTTCCCCGTAGAAGCGCTTCACGGTGTCGGATCATCTTTGTTTTCCCCCGGTCGGGGGGTAGCCCGGGCGAGCCTCTTGCGCAGATGCCGGGCCGACTTGCGCCGGGTCTGGGCCAATTTTTCGTCGCCCGCGCTTTCACTTTTGAAGACATTATAGCTGAGCCCCTGCGGCTTTTCACCGGGGTCGCCCAGTTCAATGCCGCGGCCCAGCAGTTTCAGCCCGTAGCGGGGCACGCGATAGCAATAGAGAAAATACAGCGCCATCAGAACCGGCAACACCAGCGCGAAGAGAAATGTCGTCCAGCTTCCGGCCCGGCCGAGAATGGAGCCCTGCATCGCATAGGCAACCACCGCCAGTAAAATCATCAGCGCCGCCAGGTAGAGAAATATCTTTGGTTTCTCCAGCGGAGTCTTGCCCTGATCTTCTGTCATCCTCCTTCAACCCGCTCTTCGGCCCGCCCCTCTGCTGGTACGGGCGCCAGTATTTCCTCGACCAGCGCCGGTATGTCGCCCGCCGCCTGGGCAATATGGCTGGCCCCGGCCACCGTCAGTTCCCCGGGCGGATGGTAGCCCCAGGCTACGCCCAGCGCCCCGGTGCCCGCTGCTTGAGCCATCAGTATATCATAACTGGTATCGCCAATCAGAACGGTGCCCCGCGCCGTCGCCCCGGCCTCGGCAATGGCCGCTTCCAGCATGGCGGGGTGGGGCTTCGACGGGTGATTGTCCGCCGTCTGCACCGTCACGAAAAAACGTGAAATATCATGTAACTCCAGCACCTTACCCAGACCGCGCGAGGATTTTCCGGTGGCGACCCCGAGGTCATATCCGGCCTCGGAGAGGGCTTCGAGCGCCTCCCGGATGCCGGGGTACAGCGGCTCCTGCGCGTGCCCGCCATCTGCGCGCAGGTCATGAAAAGCGCCCTTGTAATCCTCCACCAGACGCGCCACCAGCGCCGGCTCGACCTCGTTCTCGCCAGCCAGTCTGGCCACCGCCTGGTCCAGAGACAGGCCGACCACGCGGCGCACGGCTTCCAGAGGTGGCGGCGTCAGGTCATGGGCGGCGAAGGCCACTTCCATCGCCCGCAAGATCATATGCTGGGAATCGACCAGCGTGCCATCGCAGTCGAAAACGACGAGGCCGCGCTTATGATTGGAACTTTTCAACATCGGGCCGCAGCTTTACAACAGCCCGCCACCGTTCACAAGTGCGTAAGCGGGCCCTGGGCCCCTTGATAACGCCGACATTCCGACTATATTGTTGCCCATGAGCGCGGATCTGAACAGCGACTTTTCCATGCCCGCCTCCGCCCACACCGAAGACATGGAGTGGGTGCTCAGCCCCAGCAGCGGTGTTTGGCGCAAGCGACTGGAACTGGTGGGCGGGGCGGAAACCGGTCGCGTGACTTCGGTGGTCCGCTATGACCCCGGCGCCAGCTTTCCAATCCATGACCATCCGGGGGGCGAGGAAATACTGGTCCTCGACGGCATATTTTCCGACGAGCACGGCGATTATCCCAAAGGCACTTTTATGCTCAACCCGGAGGGCTTTCGCCATGCGCCCTTCTCGCGCGAAGGCTGCGTACTTTTCGTCAAGCTTCGCCAGTTCGCCGGCAACAACCGGCGGCATGTGAATATTCCGACCCAGAACATGGACTGGGCCGCGGGGCCGACACCCGGTGTGTCGATGAAGGAGTTGTATAACCAGGCTGACTATCCCGAGCATATTTATATCACGCGCCTTGATCCCGACACCGTGGTGCCACATCACGAACATCCCACCGGCCGCGAGGCCTTCTTTCTTGAGGGCGAGGCCGAGGACGAATTCGGCCGCTATAAAAAGGGGTCATGGGTGCGCCTGCCGCCCGGTTCAAGCCACGGCCTGGTCACCAAAACCGGGGCGACTCTGTACGTGAAAGCCAACGGCCTGGGCGACCTGGCATCCACCGACGATTTCTAGGGTCGATAATCAGGGTGCGAATTCGCTGGCCGGGATATCGCCGGCGCTCTCATCGAAATCCAGCCATTTCCAGGTGGCCGCCATATGCCGGGGCAAAGGCGCGGTGACCGTTACTTTGCCGGATTTCCCGGGATGCGGAAAGGTGATGGATCGAGCGTGAAGATGCAAATTTCTCGATATTGAACCGGTCAGGAAGGCTTCCCTGCCGCCATATTTGCCGTCGCCGACAATGGGCGTGCCGATGGCCGCCATATGAACGCGCAACTGGTGGGTGCGCCCGGTGATGGGCATCATCGCCAGCCAGGCCGCCTCGAGCCCGGCCTTCTCGACCAGCTTGTAATGGGTGATGGCACGCTTGCCGCCCTTCGAGGCCACCATTTTCTCGCCGCTCTTGCCGGGCAGCTTTTCAATGGCCAGATCGATGGTTCCCTCGTAGCGCTCGGGAAGACCCTTAACCAGCCCCCAATAGAGCTTCTCGGTCTCGCGGCCCCGGAACGAGCCGGTCAGCGCGCGCGCGGCGGGGGCATTCCGCGCCAGCACCAGCACCCCTGAGGTATCCTTGTCCAGCCGGTGCACCAGCCGGGGACGCTCTCCGTCCATCGCCAGCGCGTCCAGCATGCCATCCAGATGCCGGTCGGTGCCCGTGCCACCCTGCACCGGCAGGCCCGGCGGTTTGTTCAGGACAATGATGTCGTCGTCCTGGTAGAGAGTTATCGATCGCAGCAACTCCTCGTCTTCTTTACTGACCTTGGCTTTTGGCCTGGCACCCGGTTTCCGGTCCGGCCTCGGGGATACCGGCGGAATACGCACCGCCTGGCCGGTCTCCAGCCGCTGGTTATGTTTGGCGCGGCCACCATTGATGCGCACCTGGCCGGTGCGGATCAGTTTTAACAGCGCCCCGTGCGGGACACCGGGAAGGCGCGCCTTCAGCCAGCGGTCCAGCCTGACCCCGGCATCAGCGGCGGCGACTTCTTCTGTGCGTACGCCTGTCATTTATACAAGAGCCCTGGCCGCCCAGATGCCGGCGAACAGCCCGCTGACCGCCAGCAGCACCGAGGCCGCCATGTAAAGCGCCGCCATGCCCCATGTGTTGCGCTCAATCAGCAGTGCGGTCTCCATGGAAAAGGCCGAAAAAGTGGTGAAACCGCCCAAGAGGCCAACCACCAGGAAACCACGCATTTCCTGGCTTGGGGCGTAGCGCAGTGCCAGCAGGGTGACCAGCAGGCCCATCAAAAAGGAGCCGAGAATATTCACCGACAGCGTTCCCCATGGAAACGCATGGCCGGCGACCATGGCCACCCGGTGGGCCATGAAATGGCGCGATATGGCGCCAATCGCGCCTCCCAAACCTATGGCCAGCACCATTTTCATGGGGCGCCCCCCTCGGCGAAGCGAATATTGACGCGGCGGTTCTGACGCCCCTTGTTCTCGATCTTGGCAACCAGCATTTCGCCGATCTCGCCGGTCGATGCCACATGGGTGCCGCCGCAGGGCTGCAGGTCCACACCCTCGATTTCCAGCAGCCGCACCTTGCCATGACCGCTCGGCGGCTTGACCGACATGGTGCGCACCAGCTCGGGCTGGGCGGCCAGTTCCTCGTCGGTGATCCAGCGCGTGCCGACCGCATGGTTGGCCGCGATCACCGCGTTCAGGCGCCCGGTCAGCTCCGCCTTGTCGGGGCTTTCGGGCATGTTGAAATCCAGCCGGCTCTTTTCCGCGCCCACCTGGCCGCCGGTCACGTCATACTCGATCAGCGAACAGACAATATGCATTGCCGTATGCATGCGCATATGGCTGTAGCGCCGCTCCCAGTCCAGCTCGGCGGTCACGCCACTGCCCGGCGCGGGCAGATCGGCGTCCCCGGCAGGCACATGCAGCACATCGTTCAAATCCGCGCCCTTCAGCGTATCAATAATGGCGATCTCGCGGCCGTCTTCCAGCCGCAACAGCCCACGGTCGCCGGGCTGGCCGCCACCTGTGGGGTAAAAGACCGTGCGGGTCAAACGAATGCCTTCGGCGGTCGCCGAGACCACTTCAGCCTCGCAGGATTTCAGATAGGCGTCGTCGCGGTAGAGATGTTCCATTTACGCTTCCCGGATGTGCCGGCCAGGGAATCATTGCCCGGCTTCAGGGCACGCCAAATGTCCAGCCTTCGGTCCGGCGAACACTATCCGACAGCAGCGGTGGATTCCACCACTCCTTTTCGCCGGCGATGAGGCGCAGCCCCGCCGCCGCGACGATGGCATCGCTGGCATGGTCATCCAACTGGCCGTTTTTCAGCCCGCGGGCCGCTTTGAATGATTTGCTGTCCAGCGCCGCCAGTGCCCGGTTCAGGGTTTCAATGTCGCGTATTTTCGCCGGCCCCGCCCCGGCCATCTGCAAGAACAACCGCGTGTACAGCTCAACCGCGACAGAGCGCTCGCCGGTGATCGCATTGCCCGGGGGGGCATCAAAAGGCCAGACGCTGTAGGCGGAAAGCCGGGCCAGCGCCCGCATGCCGGCCAGCGAGCCGAGCCCCACCTGGCTGGGGCCGATGAGATGAAACATCGATTCCGCACGGCCCAGCCCGGCGTCGCGGCAGCGATGTTCGGTGACCCTGAGGCGCGGCTCATAGAGGGCGCCGCGTGCATGGGGGCGGAGAAAGAAATGCGCCAGCGACGGTTGGCGGCAAAAGTCGCCCGCGTAAAGGTCCGTGGCGCCGGAATCACCGAGGGCATTGGAGTATTTCTCGACCGCTTTCCACAGGGCCGGGACGCTGTCGCCACCAATGCCACTGCCGGGAAAATAGGCACCGCGATCCAGGTATGGGCCGGAGAAGGAAAAATCGAAGCCGACCAGAACGCGCGCGCCCTCCGCCAGGGTCTCCAGCCAGCCGACGATTCCCATGCGGGTCCAGGCTTTTCCCCCGGGCGGCGGCACCAGTTCCGGTGCGCCATCGCCGGGCGAGCAGTGCGCGACACTCAGGCCGCGCAACGGCGCCTGCTTTGCGCCCGACCAGTCGATAGCCACATAATGGTCGAATGCACCCGGAAATTCCGTCATCGGCAATTCGCCCACCGAGGTTCTGTTATCGGCAATAACCCGCCGAGGTTCTGTCATCGGCAATAAAAAGACCTGCTGCCGATGATGCCACATTCGATAATCCGCCCGCCCCGGCGCAGCCGGTAAACGTAATTCGCCTGCGGTTCGCCGAGCAGCGCCTGCAGGTCATCGACTTTCTCCACGGGAAAGTCGTTCATGGTCAGGATAATGTCGCCCTGGCGCACAAATTGGCGGCGGCCCGCCGGGCTGCGGCGGCTGACCTCCAGCACGATCACGCCCTCGGCCATGGTGTTCAGCCCCAGCTCGTCGGCAAAACGCGGGCTAAGGTTGGCAACACGCACACCCTGGAAGGGATGGCGGCCATCCAGCAGCGTCTCGTCGCGCGGCGGGTCCTCGGGGGGAATTTCCAGCCATACCGGCAGCTCGAAAAGTCGGCCCCGGCGGTAAATGCGGAAATCGGTGCGCGCGCCACTCTCGGCGGTGGCGATACGATAGCGCAGCCCGGGCGCGTCAATCACGTCGTGCCCGGCAACGGCCAGAATGACGTCGCCAATTTCAATGCCCGCCCTGTCCGCCGGGCCATCGGGGTAAACCTCATCGACCAGCACCCCGCCGGGCCGGTCCAGACCCAGGCTGTCGGCCAGCGCCGAGGTCACCGGCTGGCCCGACGCGCCGAGCCAGGGGCGCATGATGGTGCCGTCTTCCAGCGCCGCATTCAGCACCGCGCGCACCATATTGGCGGGAATGGCGAAGCCAATGCCGTTGTTGCCGCCGGAGCGCGAGAAAATGGCGGTATTGATGCCGATCAACCGCCCGTCCAGGCCAACCAGAGCGCCACCGGAATTGCCCGGATTCACCGCCGCGTCGGTCTGGATAAAGGACTGAAAGTCGGAAATGCCAACCTGGGTGCGCGCTGTAGCCGAGATGATGCCGCTGGTCACCGTCTGGCCAACGCCAAAGGGATTGCCCACTGCAAGCACAATATCGCCGACCTGGACGTCATCGGAATCGGTGAGCTCCAGCGCCGGCAGCAATTCGTCATCGCCGCTGGTGATTTTCAGCACCGCCAGGTCGGTGCGCTCGTCGGTCAGTACAATTTCGGCCTCGAACTCACGGCGGTCGGCCAGCACCACGCGAATGCTGTCGGCCTGGCCTATGACATGGTAGTTGGTGATAATCACGCCGTCCGGGCGCACGATTACGCCCGACCCCAGAGAGCCCTGAATGCGCTCCCTGGGTATGCCGGAAGACGAGCCGTTACCGAAGAAGCGGCGAAAGAAAGGATCGTCGAACAATGGCGAGCGGCGCACTTGAACAACGCGCGTGGTGTAGATATTGACCACGGCGGGGGCCACCTGCCTGACCAGCGGCGCATAGGAAAGCTGCACCTGCTGGCGGCTTTCGGGAAGCACGCGGCGGCTTTCCTCGCGGTTCTGTGCTTCGGCGGGCGCCCAGGCCAGCATCGCGATAATCGCAACAAACAGGGTCAGCGTCGCGACCATCGGCAGCGCCGCGACCATTGGCAGCGCCGTGGGAAAGCGGGTCAAGTACTTCAGCTTGCGAAACAGATTATCGGTCATCCTCAATCCTCTTCAAGCGCCCCACCCTGATACGCTACAGCCCGCATGCATCCTTCTATCAGTTTGCTGGAGGGCGGAAAAGCGGTCCCTTCACGACGGACAGAAGTCTAAAGGCCAAAAACGGCATCAAAGGGGCACTAATACAAAAAAAGAGACGACGCACCGCGCCGCCTCTTGATAAAATTCGCTTCCGCCGATCGCCGGTCAAGCTGCTTCGGATTCGTCCTCGCCGCCAAACACCGGGCCTGAATCCTGGCCCTTGGCGTCTTGGTTGCGGTCGACCAGTTCGATGATCGCCATGGGCGCGGAATCGCCCTTGCGGAAGCCGGCCTTCAAGACGCGAATGTATCCGCCATCTCTGTCGGCATAGCGCTCGGCCAGCTCGGAAAAGAGCTTCTCGACCAGCGCCGCATTCTGCAGCTTCGAAATCGCCTGGCGGCGGCGGTGCAGCCCGCCCTTCTTGCCAAGCGTGATCAGCTTTTCCACCACCGGTCGCAGCTCCTTGGCCTTGGGCAGGGTGGTGGTGATCTGCTCGTGCTTGAGCAGCGCCTGGGACATGTTCATGAACATGGCCTTGCGATGGCTGGTGGTGCGGTTCAGCTTGCGGCGGGCTTTCCCGTGGCGCATGGCTCTCTCCTCGGATCTTTTGCAATCTGCCGGCCCGGGGCCGGGGATTGTTCTGTTCTAAAAGTCGCTTTCCAGCTTCTTGGCCATTTCCTCGATATTCTCGGGCGGCCAATTGCTTATCTCCATGCCCAGGCGCAGGTCCATCTGGGCCAGCACTTCCTTGATCTCGTTCAGGGACTTGCGGCCAAAGTTCGGGGTGCGCAGCATTTCCGCCTCGGTCTTCTGAACCAGATCGCCGATATAGACGATATTGTCGTTCTTCAGGCAGTTGGCGGAACGCACCGAGAGCTCCAGTTCCTCCACTTTGCGCAGGAAGTTGGGGTTGACCTCGGGCTCGGTTTCTTCAGCCACCGGAACAACCACCTGCGGCTCTTCGAAGTTGATAAACAGCTGCAACTGGTCCTGCAGGATGCGGGCGGCAAAGGCCAGCGCGTCCTCGGGCGTGATCGTGCCGTCGGTCTCGATCTCCATGGTCAGCTTGTCATAATCCAGAACCTTGCCCTCGCGGGTGTTCTCGACCTTATAGCTGACCTTGCGGACCGGGCCATAGAGCGCATCAACCGGGATCAGACCGATGGGCGCATCCTCTGGCCGGTTGCGCTCGGCGGGCACATAGCCCTTGCCCGAATCGACGGTCATTTCCATGTTGATCGAGGCGCCCTCGTCGAGATGGCAAATCACGATCGACTTGTCGAGAATCTCGACGTCGGCAACTTCGCTGATCTTGGCGGCGGTAATTTCGCCGGGGCCGGTCGCGTTCAATGTCAGGCGCTTGGGACCATCGGACATTATCTTGATGGGCAGGCTTTTCATGTTCAGCACAATATCGGTCACATCCTCGCGCACCCCGGGGATCGACGAGAATTCGTGCAGCACGCCCTCGACCTGAATGCTGGTCACGGCGCCGCCCTGCAGCGACGACAGCAGCACGCGGCGCAGCGCGTTGCCCAGGGTCATGCCAAAGCCGCGCTCCAGCGGCTCGGCGACAATCTTGGCCTTGCGCAGCGGGTCGAGGCCTGCCTTGACGCTCAATGCGCCGGGTTTGATAAGCTCTTGCCAATTATTCTGAATCACGGCCTGTCCTTACATTTGCTGGATCCGGATCGCCGGACCAGCCTGGTAAAATAATCTCTGTTTCCGGCGCGGGCTATACCCGGCGTCGCTTGGGTGGGCGGCAGCCATTGTGCGGAATGGGTGTCACATCACGGATTGACGTGATGGTAAAACCGACCGCCTGCAGCGCCCGAAGCGCTGATTCGCGCCCCGATCCCGGCCCCTTGACCTCGACCTCCAGGGTCTGCATGCCATGGTCCTGGGCCTTCTTGCCGACGTCCTCGGCGGCCATCTGGGCGGCATAAGGCGTCGACTTCCGGGAACCCTTGAAACCCATGGAACCTGCCGACGACCAGGCAATGGTGTTGCCCTGGGCATCGGTGATGGTGATCATGGTGTTGTTGAAGGTGGCGTTCACATGCGCTACGCCGCTGGTGATATTCTTGCGCTCGCGCTTCTTGACCTTCGATGTTGCTGCTTTAGCCATATCTCTTAACCCTTTACCGCTTAAGTCTTTTTGCCGGCGATCGGCTTGGCCTTGCCCTTGCGGGTGCGCGCATTGGTATGCGTGCGCTGGCCACGAACCGGCAGTCCGGCACGATGACGAAGCCCCCGATAGGACTTGAGGTCCATCAGCCGCTTGATGTTCATCGCCACCTCGCGGCGAAGATCACCCTCGACCCTGTAATCCGCATCCACGATCTCGCGGATATGGATAACCTCGGCGTCGGTCAACTGGCTGACACGGCGCTCGAAGGGCAGGCCGACCTTGGCGCAAATCTCCTTTGCCTTGGTCCGCCCGATCCCGTGAATATATGTCAGCGCGATTTCAACACGCTTGTTGGTCGGTATGTTTACGCCCGCGATCCGCGCCACGACCTTTTCTCCCGTTACTTGCGTCTGTCTTTACGTCTGTTTCTGTTTCCGCCCGCCGCCTGCCGTCCCTGACCAAACTGTTTTCGCCAATCTTGGCGGAAGCCGCGCGATTATAGGTTTTAAAGCCCTTTAGTCAACAATCACGGCGGCTATAATGTCAGTCTGATCTCAGTCCGTCTTAACAGCGTCGAGCACCTCGTTCATCTGCCGGGTCACGTCGTCGATTCCCGCCATTCCATCAACCGGGAGCAGGATTCCCTGGGCCCGGTAATAAGGAAGAAGCGGTTCGGTCTGCTCGTGGTAGGCCTTCAGCCTTGCAACCACCGTCTCTTCCGTATCATCCTCGCGGCGAACAAATTCCGTGCCGCCGCATTCATCGCATACGCTCTCTTGCTTCGGGGGCCTGAACTGGTCGTGATACCCGATGTTACATTCAGCACAGCTGAAACGACCGGTAATCCTTTTGGCCAGCTCTTCGTCATTCACCTGCATTTCGATTACAGCACCGATCCTGCAGCTTTTTTCCTCCAACATCCGGTCCAGCGCCTCGGCCTGGGCCAGTGTGCGCGGGAAGCCATCCAGTATAAAACCGCCCAAGCAATCCTTGCTTTCCATGCAGTCGGCGATAATCCCTATCACGATCTCATCGCTGACCAACTGTCCCGCATCCATCTGCCGGCGAACCTTTTCGCCAAGCGGCGTTCCCGCCTTTATCGCCTGCCGCAGCATGTCGCCGGTCGATAGCTGGAACAAGTTCCTTCCTTCCGACAACCGTCGCGCCTGGGTTCCTTTCCCGGCGCCGGGCGGCCCCAGAAGGATCAAGATCACCGGCGTCCTCCCCTTAGCTTCGACTTCTTGATCAACCCTTCATACTGGTGCGCCATCAAATGGCTGTGAATCTGCCCAACCGTGTCCATGGTCACGTTGACAACGATCAACAGGCTGGTGCCACCGAGATAGAAAGGCACCGCCAGATTGGAGACCAGCAATTCCGGTATCACGCAGACCACCGACAAATATGCGGCGCCGACCACGGTCAGCCGGGTCAGCACATAATCCAGATGCTCGGCGGTGCGCACACCGGGCCGGAAACCCGGAATAAAGCCGCCGTGGCGCTTGAGATTGTCCGCGGTATCTTCCGGGTTGAACACAATTGCCGTGTAGAAGAAGGAGAAAAAGACGATCAATGCCACGTAGAACGCTATGTAGAGCGGCTGGCCCTGGCCCAAGAGGGCGGTCACCGTGCCCATCCACTCTGGCCCGCCATCGGCCGAGAATTGCGCGATGGTCACCGGCATGAAAAGCAGCGACGAGGCGAAAATCGGCGGGATCACGCCCGCGGTGTTCAGCTTCAGCGGCAGGTGCGAGGAATCGGCCTGCATCATCTGGTTACCCATCTGCCGCTTGGGATATTGCACAATTAATCGGCGCTGGGCGCGCTCCATGAATACGATCCAGAAGATCAGCGCGATGGCCAGCAGCAGGATAGCCATGATAATCAGCGGCGCGATGGCGCCCTGCCGGCCCAACTCCAGGGTTGAAACCAGCGCCCGGGGCAGCTCGGCCACGATGCCGGCGAAGATGATCAGCGAAATGCCGTTGCCGACGCCGCGCGCGGTGATCTGCTCGCCCAGCCACATCAGGAACATGGTGCCGCCGACCAGCGAAATGACCGTGGTCATGCGGAAAAACAGCCCCGGATCAAGCACGGCGCCACTGCCGCCACCCGACATGCCTTCCAGCCCCACGGCCAGCCCGTAACCCTGCACGGCGGTGAGCAGCACGGTGCCATAGCGGGTGTACTGATTTATTTTCTTGCGCCCGCGCTCGCCCTCTTTTTTCAGCTGCTCCAGTTTCGGATGCATGCTGGTCATCAACTGCATGATGATCGAGGCCGAGATGTAGGGCATGATATTCAGCGCGATGATGCTCATGCGCTGCAAGGCGCCACCCGAGAAGGTGTTGAACATGTTCAACAGGCCGCCCTGGAACTGCTGGAACACCTGCTCCAGCGCCACCGGGTCGATGCCCGGCAGCGGCACATAGGTGCAGAAACGATAAATGACCAGCGCCCCCAGCGTGAACCAGATGCGCTTCTTCAACTCGGTGGCCTTGGAAAAGGCCCCGAAGTTCAGATTAGCGGCTAGTTGTTCGGCTGCGGATACCATTTATCACTCACTAAGCGGGTTTACGCCCTGGAAAGCCAGGAACGCAGGCCTTAATCTTCTTTTTTCGCGTCTTTTTCGCCTTTATCGGCTTTCTCAACCGTCTCAGGCGCCTTTTCGGCCTTCTCGGAGCCCTTATCGGCCTTCTCGGCCTTTACATCGGGCTTCTTGTCGTCTTTCTTGGCCTCTTTCGAGCCCTTTTCATCCTTCTTGGCGTCCTTCGAGGCGCCCTTGCCTCTCTTCTTCAGAGCCCTCTTGTCGGCCTTCTTGACCTTCTTGGCCTCGGCGGCGGCCCTGGTTTCCTCTGCGGAAATGGTCACCTTGACGCTGCCGCCGGCCTTTTCAACCGCGGCAATCGCCGCCGCGCTGGCCCCGGTTACCTCGATATTCACTATGGTATTCAACACGCCTTTTGCAAGCAGCCGAACGCCATCGCGCACCCGGCCCACAACACCAGCCGCGGTCAGCACCTCGATGGTGATGGTTTTCCTGGCATCGACCTTCCTGGCGTCGATCGCCACCTGCAGGCGGCCAAGGTTGACCACCGCATATTGCTTGCGGAATACATTGTTAAATCCGCGCTTGGGCAGGCGGCGATGGATAGGCATCTGCCCACCTTCGAAGCCCTTGATGGCAACGCCCGAACGCGACTTCTGGCCCTTGTGGCCACGCCCGCTGGTGCGCCCTTTGCCCGAGCCAAGGCCCCGGCCGACGCGCCTGCGGGGGTGCCTGGCGCCCGCGTTATCTTTCAGTTCATTCAGTCTCATATCAATTCACCTAACGCGCTTATTCTTCCACCCGCAGCAAATGCTGAACCTTGCGGATCATGCCCCGTACCGCCGGGGTGTCCTCCAGTTCGCTTGTGCGATGCATCTTGTTCAAACCCAGCCCGGCCAGCGTCTGGCGCTGATCGGCCCGGCGCCGGATGGGGCTGCCGGTCTGGGTTACCGTGACGGTTTTCTTGGCTGCCATCCCGCTTACTCCTTAACCGTATCGGCTGGGGCCGTATCGGCCGGGGCCTTGGCGTCCTTTTCGGCAGGTTTGTCATCGCCGTTCTCGGGCACCGCTTCCCGGCCATCACGCCGTGCAACGATGTCGGATACTTTTTTGCCCCGGCGCGCGGCAACCATGCGCGGCGAGGATTGCTTGCTCAGCGCATCAAAAGTGGCGCGCACCATGTTATAGGGATTTGACGAGCCCATTGATTTGGTCACCACGTCCTGCACACCCAGGCTCTCGAACACAGCGCGCATGGGACCGCCGGCAATAATGCCGGTGCCCGGCTCGGCGGCGCGCAGCAATACCTTGCCGGCGCCGTGGCGGCCCTTGACGTCATGGTGCAGCGTGCGGCCCTCGCGCAGTGGAATGCGAACCAGATTTTTCTTGGCGGCCTCGGCGGCCTTCCTTATGGCCTCCGGCACCTCGCGCGCCTTGCCATGGCCAAAGCCAGCCCGGCCGCGCTGGTCACCGACCACCACCAGGGCGGCAAAGCCGAAACGGCGACCACCCTTGACCACTTTGGCAACGCGGTTGATATGCACCAGCTTGTCGACGAACTCGCTTTCCTCGCGAGGCCCCCTGCCCTGCTGCCTGCCTTGTTGTCTGCCCTGTTGTCTTGCCATTGAGCTTCCTTAAACTTCCAATTCCCTGGTCCGGTCCCTTATCAGAACTGCAGACCGCCTTCCCGTGCGGCTTCAGCCAGGGCCTTTACCCGGCCGTGATACAAGAACCCGCCACGATCAAAAACCACTTCCCCGACGCCGGCCTTTTTGGCCCGCTCGGCGATCAGTTTGCCGACCGCGCTGGCCGCCTCGACATTGGCGCCGGATTTAGCCTTCAGGCCCTTCTCCAGCGTCGAAGCCGCGGCCACGGTCACCCCTTTTGCGTCATCAATGACCTGGGCATAAATATGCTTGCCCGAACGATGCACCGACAGCCGCGGACGGCCGCTGCTCTTCTTGCGGATTTGCGTGCGGTTGCGCATGCGACGGCGCGCAAATAATGATATCGACGATCCCATCTCGGTGGTCCTCTACTTCTTCTTGCCTTCCTTGCGGAAGATATATTCACCAGCGTATCTCACGCCCTTGCCCTTGTAGGGCTCTGGCTTGCGGAAGGCGCGAATCTCGGACGCGACCTGCCCGACCTTTTGCTTGTCGATACCCGAAATCAGTATCGTGGTCTGATCGGGGCACTTGATGGCGACGCCCTCGGGAATCGGATAATTGATATCGTGGCTGTAGCCCAGTTGCAGGTTCAAATGCTGGCCCTGCACCTTGGCACGATAACCGACGCCGACGATCTCCAGCTTGCGCTCAAATCCTTCATGCACGCCCTGCACCAGGTTATTGGCCAGCGCCCGCTGCGTGCCCCACATGGAGCGCGCGGTCTTGCTGTCGTTCCGGGGGGCAAAGGTAATCTTGCCATCGCCGACCTGAATATCGACGTCGTGGCGAACGGCCATGGTCAACAACCCCTTCGGCCCTTTGACCGAGAGAATCGCGCCAGCCAGATCGACGGTCACACCGTCGGGAATGGCTATGGCCTTGCTTCCAGTTCGTGACATCTTCTTTTCCTTCCAAGTCCCTCGCAGGAAGGGTTCCAGGAACCCTAACTAAAATACCGTGCAAAGAACCTCGCCGCCAACGTTGGCCTGGCGCGCTTCATGGTCCGACAACACGCCCTTCGGCGTCGACACAATAGAGATGCCCAGGCCGTTATGGACGCGCGGTAAATCATTTACCGACGCATAAACCCGCCGGCCCGGCTTCGACACACGCGAAATGCTTTGGATCGCGGGCGCCCCTTCGTGATATTTCAGCATGATCCGCAGCTCGGCCTTGCCGCGCTCCAGATCCTTATGCTCGAAGCCACGAATAAAACCTTCGCGCTCCAGCACCGCAAGCACACGCTCGCGGTTCTTGGAAGCCGGCGCATGAATGGTGTCCTTGCGCGCGTGCAAACCGTTACGAATGCGGGTCAGCATATCACCGAGAGGATCGGTCATCGTCATCGTCAACTTCTCCTTTTACCAGCTCGACTTTATGACACCCGGAATCAGGCCGTCGCCGGCCAGATCACGAAATGAGATACGAGACATTCTGAATTTCCTGTAATAGCCACGCGGGCGGCCGGTTATTTCACAACGGTTTCGCACGCGGTTGGGAACCGAGTCGCGCGGCAACTCCGCCAGCTTGAGCCGGGCCATGAACCGCTCCTCCATGGGCAGCGTTTCATCGTTGGCCAGAGCTTTCAGCCGCGCCCGTTTGGCCGCGTATTTTACGACCATGCGCTTGCGCTTTTCGTTTTTCTCAACGGAGCTCTTCTTTGCCATATTATTGCTCTCCACTCGCCCCTTGGGGCCTACCTGTCGTTAAGCCTGGAACGGCATCTTGAAACCGGCAAGCAAGGCCTTGGCCAGCTTGTCGTCCGATGTCGTCGTGCAAATAACTACGTCCAATCCCCGGATCGCATCAATTTCGTCAAAATTGATCTCGGGGAACACAATCTGTTCCTTGATGCCCAGCGCGTAATTGCCGCAGCCGTCAAAACTCCTGACGCTGACGCCGCGGAAATCCCTGACCCGCGGCAGCGCAATGGTGATCAACCGGTCGAGGAACTCGTACATACGGTCCTCGCGCAGGGTCACCTTCACCCCGATGGGCATGCCTTCGCGCAGCTTGTAGGTGGCGATGGAATTTTTGGCGCGGGTGATCACCGGCTTCTGGCCCGCGATCAGCGCCATTTCCTCTTCCGCCTTGGCAATCTTCTTGGAATCCGCCACGGCTTCGCCGACACCCATATTCAGCACGATCTTGTCCAGCTTCGGCACCTGCATGGGGTTCTTCAGATCGAACTCCTTGGTCAGGGCGGCGCGGATTTTTTCCTCGTATTCCTTTTTCAGGCGGGGCTTGTAACTGTCTTTAGTCATTGAACACCTCCCCTGATTTCTTTGCGTAACGCACTTTTTTACCGTCCTTCAAAAACTTGTAGCCCACGCGCGTCGCGGTGCCGTCCTTGGGATCCTCGAGCGCCAGGTTCGACAGATGCATCGGCATTTCCTTGGACTCGATTCCGCCGGGGCCTGACTGGCTGGGCTTGGTATGGCGCTTGACCATATTCACGCCCTGCACAATGGCCTTGCGTTCATTCACCAGCATCTTCAACACCTGGCCGCGCTTGCCCTTGTCCTTGCCGACCATCACGATCACCTTGTCGCCTTTTCTCATCTTCATTTTCGGCGCGGTCATCACAACACCTCCGGAGCAAGCGAGATGATCTTCATATGATTCTTCGCTCTCAGCTCGCGCACCACGGGGCCAAAAATACGCGTCCCGATAGGTTCGCCCTGATTATTCACCAGCACCGCCGCATTCTTGTCGAAACGGATCGTCGATCCGTCGGCGCGGTGCACTTCCTTGCGCGTGCGCACAATCACCGCCCGGTGCAGGTCGCCCTTTTTCACCTTGCCGCGCGGCACGGCTTCCTTGACCGACACGACAATTACGTCGCCAACGCCGGCAGTGCGCCTTTTCGATCCGCCAAGGACCTTGATGCACTGCACCTTTTTCGCGCCCGAGTTATCGGCAACCTCGAGTCTTGTTTGCATCTGGATCATCGGTCTTCTTCCCGCTTTTCTTTACTTACGGCTAATCTTGCGATGGGCTAATTGGCCACAGTGCCAATTACCCGCCATGATTTATTCTTCGATATGGGGCGACATTCTTCAATGCGCACCTTGTCGCCAACCTTGTATGTGTTCTGCTCGTCATGGGCCTGGTAGCGCTTTGAGCGGCGCACGATCTTCTGCACCAGCGGATGCTTGAAGCGGCGCTCCACATTGACCACCACGGTTTTGGTCGCCTTGTCGCTGACCACCACACCCTGAAGAATTCGTTTCGGCATTTCTTTTCTCCGCGCCCCTAGGCTTTTCCGGCGCTTTTCGCCGGCGCAGCGCTTTTGGCGTTCTGCGCAATTATGGTTTTTACCTGCGCGATACCGCGCCTTACATCGCGAACCCGCGCCGTGTTGCTCAACTGCCCGCTGGAAGCCTGAAAGCGCAGGTTAAACTGCTCCTTCTTCAAATCCGCCAGCCGGTCCTTCAGCTCGTCGGGGGTCTTGGTCTTCAAATCAGACGCTCTCATGTCGCTCTACTCCCCGCTCGCCTATTCGCCCAACCGGGTCACAAAACGTGTCCCGATCGGCAGTTTCGCGGCGGCCAGGGCCAGCGCCTCACGCGCCAGCCCGGCAGGAACGCCGTCCATTTCAAACATCATCCGGCCCGGCTTGACCCGGCATATCCAGAATTCCGGAGAGCCCTTGCCCTTGCCCATCCGCACCTCGGTCGGCTTTTTCGACACCGGCACATCCGGGAAAATCCGTATCCACACCTTGCCGGCGCGCTTGATATGGCGCGTCATGGCACGGCGCGCGGCTTCAATCTGGCGCGCGGTAATGCGGCCCGGCTCGGTGGCCTTCAGGCCATAGGCGCCAAAGTTCAGCGCCGTGCCACCCTTGGCCTTGCCATGGATACGGCCCTTATGAGCCTTCCTGAACTTTGTTTTCTTCGGCTGTAACATTTCAAATTGCCCTTAATTCCCTGGCCCTAGCGGCGCTCTTGCCGACGCGGCGGACGCCTCTCGCGCCCGGCGCCGAGGCCCGTGGACTGGGCCTCCTGCAAGCGCCGGTCCTGCTCCATCGGGTCATGCGCCATGATCTCGCCCTTGAACACCCAAACCTTGATGCCGCAAATGCCATAGGCGGTCTTGGCGATGGCCTCTGCATAATCGATATCGGCGCGCATGGTATGCAGGGGCACGCGGCCCTCGCGATACCATTCCGTGCGCGCGATTTCAGCGCCGCCAAGGCGGCCGCCACAATTGATCCGGATGCCCTCGGCGCCCAGGCGCATGGCGCCCTGCACGGCGCGCTTCATGGCGCGGCGAAAGGCGATGCGGCGTACCAGCTGCTGCGCCACATTCTCGGCGATCAGCTTGGCATCAATTTCAGGCTTCCTGATTTCAACGATATTGACGCTCACCTCGCTGTCGCTCAGCGCCTTCAACTGCACCCGCAGACGCTCAATGTCGGCGCCCTTCTTGCCGATGATCACACCGGGGCGCGCCGAATAAATGGTCACCCGCGCCTTCTTCGACTGGCGCTCGATCACCACCTTGCTGACCGCCGCCTGCACCAGGGTTTTGGTGACGAAATCACGGATGCGCAGGTCTTCATGCAGCAGATCGCCATACTCGTCGCCGTCGGCGTACCAGCGCGAATCCCAGGTCCGGTTTATCCCGAGCCTGAACCCGATCGGATTTACTTTTTGGCCCATTAGGCGCTCTCCTCGACTTCGCGCACAACAATTCTGATGCGGCTGAAGGGCTTCAATATCTTGGCGGCACGGCCCCGGGCACGGGCGCGAAAACGCCGCATTACCAATGCCTTGCCGACGGTGGCCTCGGTTATCACAAGGCTGTCCACGTCCAGGCTGTGGTTGTTCTCGGCATTGGCAACCGCCGATTCCAGAACCTTCTTCACATCAATCGCGGCTTTGCGGCGGCTGAAGGTCAGCGCGGTCAGCGCCTTGCCCACCTTCTGGCCGCGAATGGTCTGGGCAACCAGATTCAGCTTCTGCGGAGAACCGCGCAGCATGCGGCCGACGGCCATCGCCTCGTTGTCCTTAAGACGGCGTGGTGTTGATTTCTTACCCATCGCGTTAACCCCTCCTCGCCCTCTTGTCGGCCTGATGGCCCCAAAAAGTGCGGGTCGGCGAGAATTCACCCAGCTTGTGACCGACCATTTCCTCGGACACCAGCACGGGAATGAACTTCCTGCCGTTATAGACATTGAAGGTCAGGCCGACGAACTGGGGCACAATGGTTGAACGCCGCGACCATGTCTGGATCGGCGAGCGGCGACCGGAATCCTGTGCATCCTCTGCCTTTTTCAGCAGATAGAGATCGACGAACGGACCTTTTTTTACTGAGCGAGCCATAGTGCCCTACCTCTTCTTCTTTTCATGGCGCGAGCGCAGAATGTATTTGTCGGTCGACTTGTTCGACCGCGTACGCTTGCCCTTGGTTGGCTTGCCCCACGGTGTGACCGGATGCCGGCCACCTGAAGTGCGGCCTTCGCCGCCGCCATGGGGATGATCCACCGGGTTCATGGCAACGCCGCGCACCGACGGACGTTTGCCCAGCCAGCGATTACGACCGGCCTTTGCCAGCTTGATATTCTTGTTGTCGGGGTTCGACACGGCACCGATGGTAGCCATGCATTCGGCCCTGACGGCGCGCTGTTCGCCAGACGACAGCCGCAGCAGCGCCATGCCCCGGTCGCGCCCCACCAACTGCACATAGGTGCCGGCGGCGCGGGCGATCTGGCCGCCCTTGCGCGCCTTCATCTCAACATTATGGACAATGGTGCCGATGGGTATCGAAGACAGCGGCATGGCGTTGCCCGGCTTGACGTCAACCTTCTCGCCAGCGATTACCTTGTCGCCCGCAGCCAGGCGCTGCGGCGCCAGGATATAGGCCAGCTCGCCGTCGTCATACTTGATCAGGGCAATAAAGGCGGACCGGTTGGGATCATATTCCAGCCGCTCGACAGTCGCCACCATATCCCACTTCTGGCGCTTGAAATCGACCATGCGGTAAGAGCGCTTGTGCCCGCCACCACGCCGCCGCGCCGTCACCCGGCCCAGGTTGTTACGCCCGCCCGACTTGGAAAGCCCCACGGTCAGGGCCTTTACCGGCTTGCCCTTATACAGGGCGCTGCGGTCAACCAACACCAGGCCGCGCTGCGACGAGGTTACCGGTTTATATTGTTTCAGTGCCATCGTCAGACCCCTGTCGTCACATCAATGCTGTGACCCTCTTCCAGTGTCACCATGGCTTTCTTGACGTCGGGCCGGCGGCCCTTGATGCCGCGAAAGCGCTTGATCTTGCCCTTCAGCCGAAGCGTGTTGACGGCTTTGACCTTGACCCCGAACAGGTCTTCAATGGCCGCCTTGATCTCCGGCTTGGAGGCGGTCAGCGGCACGCGGAAGGTCACCTGATTTTGCTCGGACCCGAGGGTCGACTTTTCGGTGATCACCGGGCTGCGGACAATGTCGTAGCTCTTGAGCGCGGTCATTTCAGCCTCTCTTCAATTTTCTCGACAGCGGCCTTGGTCAGCACCAGCGTGTCGCGGCGCAAAATGTCATAGACATTCAGGCCCTGGCTGGGCAGCACATCCACGTTGGGGATATTCGCCAGCGCCAGCTTGAAATTCTCGTTCACCTCCGCCCCATCGACGAACAGCGCCGAAGCCAGGCCCAGCTTGCCAAGCTTCTTGACCAGCGCCGCGGTCTTGGCCTCTTTCAGGTCCATGGCGTCGATAACGATGATCTTCTTGTCCAGCTGCTTGACCGACAGCGCCGTCTTCAGGCCAAGGGCGCGGATTTTCTTGGGCAGCGAATAGCCATGATCGCGCACGATTGGCCCAAAGGCGCGGCCACCACCACGGAAGATATTGACCTTGCGGTTGCCATGGCGGGCGGTGCCGCCGCCCTTCTGCTTGCCCACCCGTTTGGTTGTTCCGCGAATATCGCTGCGAAACTTGACCGCATGGGTTCCGGCGCGGCGCTTGGCCAGCTGCCACTTGACAACGCGGTGCAAAATATCAGCCCGCTTTTCCAGCCCATAAATGGCATCCGCGAGGTCAATATCGCCCGCCTTCTTGCCGTCCAGGGTAATGACTTCCGCCTTCATGGCTTATTCCTTGCTCTCTTCAGGCTTTTCACCGGCGTCATCCGCCGCTGTCTCGCCCTGATCGGCTTTTGCTTCTTCTTTCGCCGGCGCCTCGGCTTTCACTTCAGGCGCGGCCTCATCGGTCGTCGCGTCATTGCTCGCCACTTCTTCGCTGGCGGTCTCTTCGGCGGGGGCATCCTCGGCGGGGGTCTCGGCTTCGGTGGCCTCAGACTTCGTGGCGTCAGACTTGGCGCTCTTCAGCGAGGCCGGCATCGGCACACCCTCCGGCAGGGTCTTCTTGACCGCGTCGGAAATGGTTACCCAGCCGCCCTTGGAGCCCGGCACCGAACCCCTGATCAGGATCAGGTCTTCTTCCGGCACGGTCCGCACCACCAGCAAATTCTGCTGGGTGGCCTGTACATCGCCCATGTGGCCGGCCATTTTCTTGCCCTTGAACACCTTGCCCGGATCCTGGCACTGGCCGGTTGAGCCGCCCGAGCGATGCGAGACGGAAACACCGTGCGTCGCCCTGAGGCCCTTGAAATTATGCCGCTTCATGACCCCGGCAAAGCCCTTGCCGATGGTCGTGCCGGTGACATCCACATACTGGCCGTCGACAAAATGATCGACGGAAATTTCCGCGCCCACATCCACCAGGCCGTCCTCGGACACCCGGAACTCGCCGAGTTTGGCCTTTGGCTCAATAGACGCCTTGCGGAAATAACCGCGCAGCGGATTGCCCATGCGCTTGACCTTGGCCTTGCCAACGCCAATCTGCAGCGCCGTATAGCCGTCTTTTTCCTCGGTCCGCTGGGCGACAACCTGACAGGCCTCGACGTGAACCACGGTAACCGGCACATGAATCCCGCCGTCGTCAAAGACGCGGGTCATGCCAACTTTTTTGCCTATTAATCCGGTACGCATTTTTCTAGCCTTGCAGTTTGATCTCGACGTCGACGCCAGCGGCGAGGTCGAGCTTCATCAGCGCGTCCACCGTTTGCGGCGTCGGGTCAACAATATCCAGGAGGCGCTTGTGAGTGCGGATTTCGAACTGCTCACGCGACTTCTTGTCGATGTGGGGCGAGCGCAGGACGGTATATTTCTCGATCCTGGTGGGCATGGGAATGGGCCCACGAACCAATGCACCGGTGCGCTTCGCCGTCTCGGCGATTTCGCTGGTGGCATGGTCCAGAATCCGGTGATCGAACGCCTTCAGGCGAATACGAATATTTTGCGTTTCCATGGCTCTTTATCTTTCCACTATTTGCCGCGTGGCAATTTTTCTGTCCGCTCGAGGCCTACTCAACGATACTTGCGACGACGCCGGCGCCGACGGTGCGCCCGCCCTCGCGGATGGCGAAGCGCAGACCCTCGTCCATGGCGATCGGGCAGATCAGCTCAACCTCCATGGAAATATTATCCCCCGGCATGACCATCTCGGTGCCCTCGGGCAATACCACATGGCCGGTCACATCCGTGGTGCGGAAGTAAAACTGCGGCCGGTAGTTGGAGAAAAACGGCGTATGCCGCCCGCCCTCTTCCTTGGTCAGGATATAAGTCTCGGCCTTGAACCTGGTGTGCGGGGTAATGGTGCCCACATGGGCCAGAACCTGCCCGCGCTCAACCTCGTCGCGGCTGGTGCCGCGCAGCAGCGCGCCGATGTTGTCGCCGGCCTCGCCATGGTCGAGCAGCTTGCGGAACATCTCAACCCCGGTGACCGTGGTCTTGGTGGTCTCCTTGATGCCTACAATTTCAATCTCCTCGCCGACTTTAATCACGCCCTGCTCAATCCGGCCGGTGACCACCGTGCCACGGCCCGAGATGGAGAACACATCCTCGATGGGCATGAGAAACGGCTTGTCGATGGCGCGATCGGGCTGCGGGATAAAGGTATCCACCGCTTCCATCAGCTTGTGTATGCTCTCCTTGCCGATCTCGTCGTCACGGCCTTCAAGGGCGGCCAGCGCCGAGCCGGTAATGATCGGGGTGTCGTCGCCGGGGAAATCATAGACGTCCAGAAGCTCGCGGATTTCCATTTCAACCAGCTCCAGCAACTCCTCGTCGTCAACCTGGTCAACCTTGTTGAGATACACAACCAGCGACGGCACGCCAACCTGGCGGGCCAGCAGGATATGCTCCCTGGTCTGGGGCATGGGGCCATCGGCGGCGCTGACCACCAGGATCGCACCGTCCATCTGGGCCGCGCCGGTGATCATGTTCTTCACATAATCCGCATGGCCCGGACAATCCACATGGGCGTAATGGCGCGCCTCGGTCTCATACTCCACATGGGCCGTGGAGATGGTGATGCCGCGCTCGCGCTCTTCGGGCGCCTTGTCGATGTCCTCGAAAGGCGTGAACTCGGCCCCGCCGGTCTCCGACAGAACCTTGGTGATCGCCGCCGTCAGCGTCGTCTTGCCGTGGTCAACATGGCCAATCGTACCAACGTTGCAATGGGGCTTCGTCCGTTCAAATTTCTCTTTCGCCATGGGTCCGACCCTCTATCCCTTGCTATGCTTAATATGGGCGCTGCTGCTTTTTAGAGCACTTTCCGCGATGTTTCTATCCCTTTTGCCCGATTAGGGCGAGCTTGCTTGATTAAGGGCAAGCCCGGGTAAGAGCGGCCTGGAGCGGGCGAAGGGAATCGAACCCTCGTCGTAAGCTTGGAAGGCTTCTGCTCTACCATTGAGCTACGCCCGCAATACGCCCCACGCTTTTGCTGACCCGAGTTTCACCACGAGAGCGACCCCTGGGTCAATGGTGGAGGGGGCAGGATTCGAACCTGCGTAGGGATAACCCGGCAGATTTACAGTCTGCTGCCTTTAACCACTCGGCCACCCCTCCGCCAGAAGCCACGGAAGCTTGTGGCTCGGTGACGCGCACTATGGCGAAAATACATGCCATGTCAACTGCCCCGAAGCAGGCTGTGCTTGCTCTCCAACGGGCTCACAGACTATAGCTCCTGCATGGCACGCGCAGGCAACAAAACAAGAGACCGGAAGGCGCCGGGCAGGGACGCAAACGCGACCCCGGGCGCCGGATCAGGCAATCGTCTTTATGTCTATGGCCGCCACGCGGTTGAGGCGGCGCTGGCCAACAGGCACCGCGAGATCGTGGTGCTGAAGGCCACCGACCGGGCGCTGAAGGCGCTTACCCTGCCAGAGGGCCTGACTGTCGAGAGCACCAGCGACGCCGAACTGGCGGCAATCGTCGGCGCCGCCGCGCCGCATCAGGGCATGGTGCTGCATCTGCGCGCCCTGCCCGGCCGCCATCTCGACGAAATTCGCCCCACGGAGAATGCCCGCAACATTGTGGTGGTGCTGGACCAGGTGACCGACCCGCATAATGTGGGTGCCATCCTGCGCTCGGCCATCGCCTTTGGCGCCCGGGCGCTGATTACCACAGAGCGCCACGCGCCGCACGAATCAGGGGCGCTGGCCAAGGCCGCTTCCGGGGCGCTGGACATGTTGCCCTGGATCAGGGTGACAAATCTCTCGCGGGCGCTGGATGATCTGGCGGAGATGGGCTATTGGCGCATCGGGCTGCACGGCGGCAGCGACACGCTGCTGGCCGACCTGGATATGGGCGAGAATATTGCCCTGGTGCTGGGCGCCGAAGGCCGGGGCCTCAGGGATGGCACGCTGAAGCATGTGGACGCCACCGCGCGGCTGCCTATTATCGAGGCCATTGGCAGCCTCAATGTCTCTAATGCCGCCGCCGTCGCCCTCTACGAGCTGGCGGGAAAGAGAAATCTTTAGCGCTTTTTTTTGCCACCCTCACGCTTTTCTTGCCTTGGCACACTCCCGTCGAGGGAGAGGGTGAGCGTTAATTGGGGACAGTATCTCGTCACCCGGTATTGCGGCCTACTGATCTGTTAAATATATACTGTCCCCAATTAACCCCAGTTCACTTCCCGGCCACCAGCCCGGGCGAATGTCGCCGCGCCAGCAGTCTTCCAGCAGGAACCTCACCAGCCCGCGCATACCGCAGAAGTCGGCGCGGTAGACCATCTGCCGGCCATCGCGCTCGGCGGTGACCAGCCCGGCGGCTTCAAGCTGCGCCATATGGCGCGACAGGGTTGAAGGGTTGACCTCCAGCCGCCCGGCGAGCGCACCCACATTCAGGCCCCGCGCGCCCTGCCGCACCAGCAGACGAAAAGCGGCGAGCCGGGTCTCCTGGGCCAAGGCCTCAAGGGCGCATATGGCCTCAGGGGCGCATATGGCATCGGGGGCGGATATGGTTCCGGTGGTCTGCATATTCATGCATATATGCGCAATTATGCAGATGTCAAGGGGACGTCACCGCACCAGGTCCAGCTTGGCCGCCTGGTGATAATAAACGCGGGTGAGCGAAATGCCGCCATCGTCGGTCTCGTCCATCTTGTCGTGCATCACCTGGCGCACCACCAGGATGATCTCGCCTTCCACGTCGGGCAGCGGCACGCTGGCCCTGAACACCTGCTCGGAGCCCCGGGCGGGCACCGGCCCGCTGTACAGCACATTCACATGCGGGATCGGCGCGTCGGCACCGGGAATCGCGTATACCGGGGCGACGTCGGCGCCGCTGAAATCCCGGGTCCAGGAGACCACGATCTCGCCGGGGTGGAAGACATAGACCTCCACCTCGATATCAATGGTGCCACCGGCCGGCGCGGTGGTCGCCGGGGCCGCCGCCACATCGACCCCGGGGGCGCCAAACGGCGGCTTTTTCAGGGCCCTGAAGAACTTCGCCTTGCCCCCCATCAGGGGCTCGGGGCTGAGCAGATTAATATGCGCGGATACGGGCGCGGCAAACGGCATGGCGAAGGGCATGGCAAAGGCCGAGAGCAGGGCCGCCGCGATCAGTGATTTCACTATCTTCATGGCTGCTGTCCTTGTTGGTTGAAAGGAGGATAACACCACGCGGGAACAAAAAGAAACCGGCCCCAATCGTAAATTGGAGCCGGTCCTGTTTGCTGTCGTGACTCAGAGTTTTTTTATAGGCCTCGTCTTGTACTGATACTTATAGGGAACAGGTGGCCGGGGCGAAGCGGAGCCGGATTGTCGCCGCGCCGGCGGTCAGGGCATCCGCCCGGTTGCGGGTCGCCGCCCGGCGGGCCGAATGGCGGATCAGGGATACGGGAATGTCGGAACCGCCCGATAATTCACTCATCGCCGTCAATATGCTGTCGGTTTTCATCATGTCTCTCCGTTTTTCAATCCAAACACTGTCGTTTATTATTCTTGCCTTGTTCTCAAATCTCGCGCCCGGGGCAGCCCTCTTTCGCCAGAGAGGGGATGCCAGAGTGGGGGCACTGCTGGCGGGCCACCCCGGGCATCGGCTCAGACGTTGTAGCGTCTCAGCCAAATCGCTCCTGCAATGAAGGCAACACCGATGGCCGCACCAATCCAGAAGCTGCCACTGGTCAGCGCCTGGCCTACTCCGACCGCTGCATCGGCCAGCGTCGGATGGTCGCCGCCGCCACCGCGGATATCGACCCGCAATTCGATCCTGTGGCCAATAAACATGCCGAACTTGCCGCCAAGCTGCTGGCCAATAGTCGCGAAGAAATGGCTGCTGCGCAGGACGATGAGCTCGATAATGCCGATCACCACCGGTGGCAAAACGGCAAACATCAGGGGGGCCTTGGGCGCATAGGCCGAGGCCAGCAATATCCATGCGAACAGCGGGAAGGCCCACAACGCCCAGACCAGATAGTTGGCGGCGAAACCGACCCAGACGCTGACAAATGCAAAGTGACTCCACAACAAGTCCCAGGCCGGCAATCCGTGCAGCCACATGAAGGGCGTGGCCAGCAGCGTCGTGGCAAAGCCCAGAGCGGCCATGAAGGCAAAGACCAGGAGGGGGCCGACAAAGGCGCTAAAGCCCAGCTTCGCCAACACTTCTTCCGTATCGCTGACCGGCATCGACTTCCAGAACAGATAGCTGCGATCGCGGCGCTCTTCGTACAATGAACCCAGCATCGGAAAGATGATGATAAAGGGCAGGATCAGGAGCAGAAGCATTGATGGTGCGGTGGCAACCAGATGGGCCAGTTCGTTCCCGACTTCATGCCCGTCAATGCTGATAATGCCATCCTCCACGAAGAATTCGGCGTCGTCCACATGCACCATGATTTCGCCGAAACGAACCTCCAGGGTCACCAGGGTCAGGGCGATAATCCCGAACATAAGGGCGCCGAGGACCACCGGCGTTGTGAAGAATGCCGTCTTGTGTTCGAGAAATTCGCGCCGCATCAGGCTTGCGAACATGCGCAGCCGCAATGAAAGCCCGCCCGGGACTATTGCTGATGTTGTCGCCGTCGTCATGCCGGATCCGGTCATGATTGACCTCCTGTCATTTTAGCCACGAACAGATCGGCCAGACCGACCCGTTTTGGCTCGCCGTATTTTTTCAGCTCTTCTCTAGAGATGCCTTCAAAGACGAATTGGATGCGCCCGAGGGCGGAAGTTTCCGAAATCGGGTTCAACGCACGCAGCGCTTCGCCCTTTTCCGCATCGACGGTGACCTCGAAAAATTTCTCGGCCAGGTCGTCCATGGTCTCGTAAAGAACCATCTCGCCGTCGCGGATGAACATCACATCGGTCAGGATATGCTCGATCTCCTCCACCTGATGGGTGGTCACCACGATGGTCCGGTCATGGTCGAAAAAATCGCCCAGCAGGCTGGCGTAGAAGCTCTTGCGGAAGATGATATCCAGCCCCAGGGTCGGCTCGTCGAGAACCAGCAACCGGGCGTCGATGGCCATGACGATTGCCAGATGCAGCTGGGTGACCATGCCCTTCGAGAGGGCCCGGATCTTCTTCGCAAGCGGGATTTTTGTCCGCGCCAGATAATCCAGCGCCTTGGCCCGCGAGAAATTGGGATGCACCGATTCCACATAGTCGAGAATCTGGCTCACCTTCATCCAGCGCGGCAGCGTCGCCACGTCGGATATAAAAGACACGTTCTCCATCAGCCTGGCCCGGTCCATGCGCGGGTCCTGGCCCAGAACCTGCAAATCGCCATCAAAGCGGGTAAGGCCCAGAATGGCGTTCAGCATGGTCGTCTTGCCCGCGCCATTGGCCCCGATCACGCCGACGATGCGGCCGAAGGGGATGGAAAAACTTACGTTTTTCAGCGCCGCAAAACTGCCGTAGGACTTTGAAAGTCCCCTTGCTTCAATCACGTTGCTCATGATTTTTTCCTGTTCTTCGACCCGCCGGTTCCCTTGACCAGATCATCGATGTCCATTTCCAGTGCCTGGATGCGGGCAACGATCTCCGGCCACTCCTCTTCCAGAAATCGTTTTCTTTCCCCCTGAAGCAGCTTGGCGCGCGCCCCTTCAATGACAAACATTCCCAGGCCCCGGCGTTTTTCCACCAGTTCCTGGCTGACCAGCTCCTGATACGCCTTCGACGCGGTCAGCGGATTGATTTGCATTTCCATCGCCACGTTGCGCACCGAGGGCAGCGCCTCGCCTTCCTTGAGGGAACCCTCGAGAATGGCGGAGGCGACCTTGTCCCTTAACTGCCGGTATATGGGCTGGTCTTCTTTCCAGTCGGGGTTCATGCCCGCTATATTCCGCTGAGCGTCGCGAACAGAATCGGCGTCCTCGGGCCGCCCCTAAAACCGGAAACACGGCCACTGCGTCTTGCGCGCCGGCGTAAACGCCTCAGGCAACGTTCGGTGCTTTCGTTGGTTTCGGTCAGGTTCAACATGGTCTTATTCCTTCTCTTGTCCTCTTGGGGGTGCCCGTCCCCTTCTTCTCTTGGGAGGGGTAGGCGCTGTCGTGACTCAGTTTCTTTTTATGTGCGTGTTACTGTTTTATTGCCTTGGTGTACTACCTAAGTAATACACCGATACGCAGATGTCAACAGAAAGCGTGAAAAAAATGCGTGTTTCTTCGCGATGTGCCGTAGGTCGTTGTTTTATCGCAACAATTATTTTCCCGGAAAAGTCTTCGCCTGCCCTCTTTTCGTCACGCGCCGACCCTCTTCGCGTGATGCGCCTTGGCGGCGAGTCCAGCTTTCTGCTGGCACCATGTAGAAAAGCAAGACTGGATTCGCCGATCAAGTCGGCGAATGACGAATACAGCGCTCCGGGAACAGGCAGCTTTCCCCCTTGCGCAGTTTGCCCCGGCAGCCTAAATATCGGCGCGCGAAAGCGCCCCTTCCCCATTTGGGGTGCTATAATGCAAATGTGCCGGATTAGCTCAGTTGGTAGAGCAACCGCCTTGTAAGCGGTAGGTCATCTGTTCGAGTCAGATATCCGGCACCAATACCCTCCGGCGCCTTTTGGGCCCGGTCCCGGTCGCTCACCGGGCCGCATGATTTCCGGGGGAAAACCAGCTAACGTGGCCCCTATGAATCCCGAGTGCAAAGACTTCAGCAAATTCCGCGCCGCCATGGTTGAGTTGCAACTGAAGCGCCGCGGCGTGAAATCCGCTGTGGTGCTGGCGGCAATGGGCAAGGTCCGCCGCGAGGCCTTCGTGCCACGCGCCTTCCGCGATGTGGCCTATGACGACCGGCCGCTGGACATCGGCCTGGGCCAGACCATATCGCAGCCGCTGGTGGTCGCCATGATGGCCGAGGCGCTGGAAGTGAAGGACGGCGATAAAATACTCGAGGTCGGCACCGGCTCGGGCTATGCGGCGGCGGTTCTGGGCGAAATCGGCGGCGAAGTTTTCTCCATCGAGCGCCACCGGGCGCTGGCCGAAAAGGCGCGCGCGGCGCTCAAGGCCGAGGGCTGCGACAATGTCCATGTGGTTGTCGGCGACGGCTCACTGGGTCTGGCCGCTGAAGCCCCCTTCGACGCCATCCTGGTCACCGCCGGCGGGCCGAATGTGCCCGAAAGCCTGAAGCAGCAACTGAAAATCGGCGGGCGGCTGGTCATCCCGGTGGGCGGCACGCGCTCGTTCCAGGACCTGCTGAAAATCACCCGCAACAGTGAAACTGAATTTACCGAGGAGAATCTCGGCGGCGTGCGCTTCGTGCCGCTGGTCGGCGAAGAAGGCTGGAAAGACGACAGCGGCAATTTCTAAGTTCCCACCCGGCCAACGCTCCTGTAAAAGGACCATACGAACAGCCAAGGGAGGCCCCCAATGCCCGTCGTCATGATTGAACGCCAGGACGAGACCGCCATCGTCTGGATCGATAACCCGCCCGTCAACGCGCTGAGCCAGGCGGTGCGCGCCGGCATCATCGACAAGGTGAACGAGGCGCTGGCCGACGGCGAGGTAAAGGCGATCCTGCTGGCCTGCAAGGGGCGCACCTTCATTGCCGGCGCCGACATCACCGAGTTCGGCAAGCCACCGTTGTCGCCCGGTCTGCATGAAGTTCTGGGCGTTCTGGAAAATGCCACCAAACCCGTCATAGCCGTCCTTCACGGCACGGCGTTTGGCGGCGGGCTGGAAACCGCCATGGCCTGCCATTACCGCATCGCCGACGCGGGCGCCAAAGTCGGCCAGCCCGAAGTGAAGCTGGGCCTGATCCCGGGCGCCGGGGGCACGCAGCGCCTGCCGCGCCTGGCGGGAGCGAAAGTGGCGCTGGACATGATCGTGTCCGGCAACCCCATTGGCGCCAAGGCTGCCGTCGATGCGGGCATCATCGATAAACTTTCCGGCGGCGATCTGATGGCGGACGCGCTCGAGTTCGCCCGCGAGCTGGCGAATCAGGACAAGCCGTTACCGAAGGTGCGCGACGGGCAAGTGGATATGAACGGCCTGCCCAAGACTTTCTTTGCTGACTACCGGGCCGGCATCGCGCGCAAGACCCGCGGTTATTTCGCACCCGAGCGCAATATTCAGGCGGTCGAGGCGGCGGTTGATCTGCCCTTCGACAAGGGGATGAAGCGGGAACGCGAGCTGTTCATCGAATGTATGGAAAACCGACAGTCGGCGGCGCTTCAGCATGTCTTTTTCGCCGAGCGGCTGGCCGGCAAGGTGCCCGGCATCCCCAGGGAAATGGAAACCCGCCCGCTGGACAAGATTGGCATGATCGGCGCCGGCACCATGGGCGGCGGCATTTCCATGAATTTCCTCAATGCCGGCATTCCGGTGACCATCCTGGAAATGAACGACGAGGCGCTGGATAAAGGCTTTGCCCTGATCCGCAGGAATTACGAGATTTCAGCCAAAAAAGGGCGCATCAGCGACGCCGATGTGGAAACCCGCATGGGGCTGTTGTCGCGCACCACCGACTATGCCGATCTTGCCGACGCCGACCTGATTATCGAGGCGGTGTTCGAGAATATGGAGGTGAAAAAGGAAGTCTTCCGCAAGCTGGACGCGGTGGCCAAGCCCGGCGCCATACTGGCCACCAACACCTCATACCTGAATGTGGACGAAATCGCCGCCGAGACCGGACGACCGGAAGACGTGCTGGGGCTGCATTTTTTCAGCCCGGCCAATGTGATGCGCCTGCTGGAGATCGTGCGCGCCGAAAAGACCGCGCCTGAAGTGCTGCTGACCTGCATAAAGATGGCGAAAATGATCGGCAAGGTGGGCGTCGTCGCCGGTGTCTGTCACGGCTTTATCGGCAACAGGATGCTCGAGGGGTATGGCCGCGAGGCCGGGCTGCTGGTGCTGGAGGGCGCCACCCCGGCGGAGGTTGATAAGGCGTTGTTCGACTTTGGCATGCCCATGGGGCCGCTGGCCATGGGCGACATGGCGGGGCTGGATATCGGTCATATGCTGCGCTCCGCCTTTCCCGCCGACCGCTTTCATCCGCACGCCTATAACGTGGGCAACCGGCTGGTGGAGATGGACCGCAAGGGCCAGAAGACCGGCGCCGGCTGGTATAAATACGAAGAAGGCAGCCGCGCCCCCATCCCCGACCCGGCGGTCGACAAGATTATACTGGAGGAGGCTGAAAAGGCCGGCATCGCGCGGCGCAGCGACATCACCGCTGAGGAAATTGTCCAGCGCTGTCTCTATCCGCTGATCAACGAGGGGGCGCTGATCCTGGAAGAGGGCATTTCCCTGCGCCCCGGCGACATCGATATCGTTTATATCTATGGCTACGGCTTCCCGCCCTATCGCGGCGGCCCCATGCATTATGCCGACCGGGTGGGGCTGGAGAATATCCGCGACGCCCTGCTCAAATTCTCCGAGCGCGGGGGGACACGCTGGTGGAAACCGGCGCCGCTTCTGGAGCGCCTGGCGAACGAGGGCAAGGGCTTTGCCAGCCTGGCGGGGTAATTGCCCCTTCTATGCCTATGCCGGCTTCAGGCTTTTCAGATAATCGTCGGTGAAGTCGACCTTCAGCTCGACCCACATGGGCATATGATCTGAAATCTGCCAGGTCCGCCATTTGTCACGGTAATAGGCGCGTTTTTCAGCTTCATTCCGGGGCTGGCCCTTCTTGGTGCCGCTGTCGTGAAAATCCCGCAGTTTCGCCGGCATGGCGTCAAAATAGGCGTCAAAATCACCGTTTCGAAAAACCGATTTCTCGTAACGGAAAACACCCGACGCGCCGATCTCAAGCTGCCTGTTTTGCACTTTCAGGGCAATCTGGTCGTAATGCTTGTCGCCCTTGAGGTTGCTTTTCTTTTTGGTCAGATTCTCGGGGATCACGAATTTCTCCTTGAGCAGTGCCTCCATGGTTTTATGCTCGGGGCTGACGATATTGAAATCACCGAGCAGGATATAATCCTCGGTCTCCTTCTTCTGGCGGCGGGCAAAGAACCTGGCGATGCCCTCAATCTCCTTGATCCGGCGCTTGAGCTTGGCGCCGCTGCTGGAACCGAAGTAGATATGCACGGTGCATAAGACGAATTTGAACCAGCCCGCCTGGAACGATGCCAGATAGGGCGAGCGGGCGAACTGCAACTCATCCTGCTCCTCGGTTTCCTTTTTCTGATCGGTCGGCGACTTGAGTTTCTTCCGGTGGATAATTTTTTGCCCCTTGGGCAAAACGACCTCGCCGACCATTCTCTTGAACTGGATGCTGTCGCGGTTGAACAGGAAAGCCATGCGCTCGCTGTTGCCGCCGCTGCCTTCTGTGGTGTCCGAGACGATGTAATCCCAGTCGGGGCCCAGCAAGCCAACCAGCTTCTTCAGGCTTTTCATATTACGCTGGATTTCCTGTACCGCCACCAGATCGAAGACGGAAATAATCTCGGCGATATAGTGGTAGCTCTCGGGCAGGCGAAACCCGTGCCCCCATTTGTTGGTGTCGAAATCCCTGATATTCCAGGTGGCAAGCCGGAAAGAGCCTAGCCCGCATTGATCGATTATGTCGGCCTTGAGCTGTTTCCTCAGCGCGATCAGCCGCCCGATTACGCGCGTCTTCCGGCCGTCATTTTTCCACCGCTTGATTCCATGGTAACGCGGCATTGCACCCTCCCCCTCTCAGGTTGTTCCCGGGGCAGACAATACCATATTTACGCGTATAAGTGGAGGGCCGCTATTGGTTCCCGTGGTCGTCTTCCCGGTGATCGATGATTACCGGCGGCAGGGGGTAGACGCCCTCCCCGCTGGTGTCGGCGGGGGTGACCTCGCAGCGCGGCCGCATGATGCCGCAATCCCAGACCCAGCGCGCCGGCAGCCCACTACCCGCATCGCCGGGTTTATAACCGCATTTGCATTGCTTGTTGGCCTGGCAGGTGAGCTGGCCTTCGGTCTGGGCGGTGCAGATAAAGGCGGGAGCTGATTTCTGCAGGAGCTCCGTCGTCTCTTGGGCGGAAGCCGAAAAGGAAAAGGCGGCGAATATCAGGGCAGATGCAGTCAGCGCGCGCAGCATGGCAGTCTCCATGGGCCGGGGATGAGTCCACAGATTAACACGGATCAGGGGCCGCGGGCGGATGAAAAGGACCAGACCTGCGGACCAGGCACAAGAGCCTGGCCCACAATGGCCACTCCGGCCTCTGGTTGTTCGCTGTTCTGAACCCGGGTTCAGAAGATCTGATGCACCAGCACGTTGCAACCGGTTCTGACCGGCGGCATGGTCACCAGATGACCCCACCTGTCCTGCAGTTTCTCCGCATCCAGCGTCGCCGCTTCCTGCTGGGCGCGGTTGGAATAGAAGGCCACGGCCAGGGCTTTGTTGTCGCCGCGGTCGATCAGGATGAACTGCTTGATGCCGTCAAGCTTCTCCAGGTCCGCCCTCATCTCTTCCGCGATGGTAACCAGTTCGTCTTTCTTGCCCGGCTTGAACTCAATCTCGATGAGGCTGGCATAGGACTCTTTTGCAAAGGTCGGCTTTTGTAATGTTGTTACGGGGGTGTCCATTTGAATCTCCTTCACTAGGGACGGTGATTGAGGATATGGAACAACGGGAACAGCCGGTCGACCGGACCGGTGCGCAACCCTTTATCCTGGACAAATTTTTCTGAGAGACTCGGACGAGTATACACCAAAACGCCGGTCTTGTCGGCGGCTATTTTTCGTGTTGCGGGGAAGCGCGAGTGGGGTTGGCTGGTGACGCGGAAATCAGATTTGCGGGCGGAATTCCGCCCCCGCCCCCCCCTAGTTGGCCCGTTGCCGCAGCCGATACCGCCGGCCATCGAATTCGCTGAATATCTGGTCGGCAATGGGGTGGCTAATTCTCTCTGGCGTCTCGCAACGCTCGAGATTCTGCTCGGCAACATAGGTGGTATGAACCGCGCCATTCACCAGCACATGATACCAGGGCTCTGTCTTCGGGGGGCGTGAACGCGCGACCTGCTGGTACCATTCATCGGTTCCCTGAAAGACCGGATCAACATCGAAAACGGCGCCGGTGTAATCGAACAGCCGATGGTGAATGATCTGTCCGATCTGGTATTTTGCCTGGTGTTCTGACATAGGGAAGCCTTCCTCACAGGGTCTGGCTGCGTGCCGCTGGGCCCATGATCGCGCCGATCCGGCAGTATTTCAAGCCTCATCCCCGGTAACCTGGGTCACCGGCTCTTTCGCCCGCTCATCGACGCGCAGCTCAAAGATATCCGGCCGGGCGTAATGGCCGACGGGGTCGAACTCATATTTGGCGCGGGGAAGCTCATCCATGTCAATCTCGGCGGTCAGGATGATCTCTTCGCCATAGGTTGGCCCGGCCAGCACCTCGCCGAAGGGCGAAACGATGCAGCTTCCGCCGTTGATCATCACCGTCGCCGGATCGTCGCCGTGGATATTCTCGTAATCCGCCGGGTAATCGGCGCGGGTGGCAAATTGCGTGGCGTTGAGCACGAAGCAGCGCCCTTCCCTGGCGATATGGCGCATCGAAGCATGCCAGGTGTCGCGGTCGTCGACGGTGGGCGCGCAGTATATCTCAATGCCCTTGCCGTACATGGCCAGCCGCATGGCGGGCATCATGTTCTCCCAGCAGATCACCGCGCCCAGCTTGCCCAGCGGCGTGTCGTATACCGGCAGGGTCGAGCCGTCGCCGTAACCCCAGACCAGCCGCTCGGCCGCCGTCGGCATCACCTTCCTGTGCTTGCCCATATATGTGCCGTCGGGGGCGAAGAAGGCGACCGAGCAATAGAGCGTGCCGCCGCCCTGCTCTATAAGCCCCAGCGCAATGTAAATACCCGCTTTCCTGACGATTCCCGACAGCGCCGCCAGGTCATCGCCCGCGAGCGCCACGGCGCCATTCCAGTAACGCAGGAAATCCTCATGGCCTTCCGGCGTGCGCGAGCCCACCCGGGCGCCGAAATCCAGCCCCTTGGGATAGCCGCCGATAAAAGCCTCGGGGAAAACCGCGATTTCCGCGCCCTTCCCCGCAGCCTGGCCCGCCAGATCGGCGAATTTCTCCAGCGCCGCTTTTTTGTCGAAAGCCGGCGCCGCGGCCTGCACCACGGCGGCGGTGAATTTCCTTTGGGTCATCTACTCGTCCTGCCCGGTATCAACCAACTCTGTTCCGTCCCCCGGCATGTATTTGACCGTGATGCTGGGGATGACGCCGAGCTCAATCTCGATCTCGAAAAAGTCGAAGCCCTTCAGGTCAATGCGCTTGCCAAAGTCAGCGGCGCGAAACAGCGACGAGAGTATGCCGGTGGCGAACGGGCGGCCTTCAAGCTCGGCCATCAGCGCCGGGCGCTCCGCCTTGGGCAGCACATCATCGACCTGGACATGGGGAATGACCGCGGGCGTGACCCCCATATTCACCTCAATTTCGGTGACGCGAAATCCGGCGCGTTCAATATAGGGCAGAACGCTGTTCAGCCTCTCCGCCGTTTCCTCCAGCTTGTCGGCGCCATAGCCGGTGATCTGCCCAAATGTGTTGGCGACCCAGGCTTTGGCCTGCGCCCCGGCGGTGGGTCCACCGGCAAAGGCCGCGTCGTCTCCTTCACCGGACCGCGTCTCACCTTTCCTGAAGAAATCGTCTTTTTTGAAGAATCTGCGAATCATATTTTCCCGCCGCCTAATACCCGATTGCCTGGCCGTCCTTGCGCATTTCGCTGGCCCCGGAATAAACCCCCGTTTCGGGATCGCGCCAGATCGCCTGATAGCCGCCGTAGGGCCCCACCACATATTCCACGGTATGTCCGCGGGCGCGCAGGCCCTCCGCCACCTCTTGCGAAATGCCGGTTTCCAGTTGCAGCCGCCCGCCGTCGCGCATTGGTGCGCCCACCACATAGGGCTGGGTGGAGCCGGTATGATGGTAGCGCGCGGCGTCGCCCGCCGCCTGCAGGCCCATGCCGAAATCAATAATATTGACCAGCACCTGCACATGGCCCTGGGGCTGCATGCCGCCGCCCATCAGGCCGAAGCTCATGATCGGCTGGCCGTCTTTCATCACGAAGGCGGGGATGATGGTGTGGAAGGGCCGCTTGCCCGGCGCGTAAACATTGGCGTGGGTCTCGTCGAGCGAGAACAGGGCGCCGCGATCCTGGAAAATAAAGCCCAGCCCGTCGGGCACCAGCCCCGAGCCCATGCCGCGATAATTGGACTGGATCAGGGAGACCATCATGCCGTCCTTGTCGGCCACGGTCAGGTTGATGGTATCACCCTGCGCCAGCTTGATATCGCCGTGGTCGACGCTGGTCATGGCATGGTCCATATGGATCAGCGCCCGGCGCTCGGCGGCATATTCCTTTGAAAGCAGCCGTTCAATCGGCACATTGAAGTAATCCGCGTCGGCGTAGAACCGGGCGCGGTCCTCGTAAACCAGCTTCTTGGTCTCGGCCATCACATGCAGGTAATCGACCGAATTATGACCCATGGCGGCAAGGTCATAGGCCTCCAGGATATTCAGCATCTGCAGCGCCGCGATACCCTGGCCGTTGGGCGGCAGCTCATAAACGTCGTAGCCCCGGTAATTGACCGTTTGCGGCTCGACCCAGTCAGAGGTATGGCTGGCGAAATCCTCGTAGCGCAACGGCCCGCCGATGCGTTTCATATAGGCGTCGATCACATGGGCAAATTCGCCCTTGTAAAATACATCACGGCCCCCGGCGCCGATCTTCTCCAGTGTCTCGGCGAGGTCCGGATTGCGGAAAATCTGCCCCTCCACGGGCATTTCCCCATCGATCAGGTAAGTGGCTTTGAAATTGTCGATCTCTTCAATCTCACCGGCGGCGTGCAGGCGCTCATAGCGCGCCTTGTAGCCCGACATATAAAGCGCCACCACTTCGGTCACCGGAAATCCCTCGCGGGCATAGCGCACAGCCGGGGCGAGAATTTCGCTCATGGGCCGGGAGCCAAAGCGCTGGTGCATGGTGAACCACCCGTCGACGGTGCCGGGCACCGAGATCGACAGTGATCCGAAATTGGGCAGCTCGGTGGCCTCCGCGCCGATCCGCGCCTTCAGTTGGGCCAGGGTCTGGCCCCGGGGGGCGCGGCCCGAGCCGTTCAGGCCGTAAAGTTTCTTGCTCTTCGGATCCCACAGGATAACGAAAATATCGCCGCCGATGCCGCTGCCGGTAGGCTCCATCAGGCCCAGCGCCGCGTTGGCCGCAATGGCCGCATCCACGGCATTGCCGCCGCTCTTCAGCATATCGATGGCGATCTGGCTGGCCAGCGGGTGGCTGGTGGCGACCATGCCATTGGCGCCCCAGACGGTGCTGCGCCCGGCCCAGGGCGCGCCGCTCACCCGGTCACCGCCGCCATGCCCGGTGTTCAAGCCGGTATTCAGGCCGGTATTGTCATCTGCGCTTGCGCTCATGCTGCCTGCCAGAAAGACACAGATCAGGGCAGATATCAAAGCTGAAAAAATGCGCATGGCTATAGTCTCCCGCGGTTGATGAAGGCGGCGCTTGCATTCACCGCCGGCCGCACCCTAGATAATGACACAATCTATTTTCACCGGAAAACATAGCATGCCAAGGCCAGCAAAGGACATAATCCTGACTGGCCCGGCAGGGATTTTCAGAACTTGAACCAAAGCATCACAGATCACGCGCTGAAGGATATCACCGATATCCTCAAGGGCGCGCTGGCCGCGGCGGGCGGTTTTGTGGTGCGCTCGGGGGCGCGGATATTGTTCCTGCTGATGGCCGGCAATCTTTATGGCGCCGAGCGCTTCGGCGTGCTGGCCTATGCCATTGCGGTGGTCGAGACGCTGGCCGCGATCGCGGTTTTCGGGCAGAAGCGCTCGCTCTTTGCCCTGCTGGACGCGGAAGGCGCCGACCAGAATGCGATCATTCTCAATGCGCTGGCGGTAACGGCAATCCTCTCGACGGTCTTTGCGCTGCTGCTTTATGCGGTTTTCTGGCCATTGATCGACATGCCCGCGGGCGGGCCCTATCGCGGATTTGCCCTGGTCATTCCGCTGATCGCCCTGTCTGACGTCATGCTGGCGGCCACCCGGCACAAGCGGCTGATGCGCTACGAGGTGATCGCCCGCTCCATCGCCGAACCCTGGACCCTGGCGGCGCTGACCCTGGGGTTTTACTGGGCCGGTTTCCTTGAAGCCGGACTGATGGCCGCCTATTTCGGCGCGCTGGTGGTCGCCTATGTGGCCTCGGCCTGGGGGTTCGGGCGGGTCTACAGCCTGAGACGCGTGCTCGGCGCCCGCCCCTCCTGGACGCTGGTGCGGCGCATTGTCATGGTATCCAGCCCCACCGCCGTGGTCGATGTGATGGCGCTGGTGTTCCGCCGGGTTGATATCTTCTTCCTTTGGCATTTCTCCAGCGAGACCGTGGTCGGCATTTATCACGCGGCCCAGCATATTGCCCAGCTTGCTCAGAAAACCCGCTATCTGTTCGACCCCATCCTCGCGCCTATTGTCTCACAGACCATCGCCCGCCAGGACTTGCCCAACGCCGGGCGGCAGCTCTCGCAGGTCAGCCGCTGGATCCTGACCATCATGCTGCTGCAGGTCATGCTGCTGGCCTTTTATGGCGGCCACATCCTCGCGCTGGTGGGGCCGGGCATGGGCGCGGGCGCCATGCTGCTGGTCATCATGGTTGGCGCCGAAATGATTGATGGTGTGCTGGGCGCCGCCGAATTGCCCATCCTGTTTCGCCAGCCCAAGCTCAATCTGGTCATCAGCCTTTCCGGGCTGATTGTCCATGTGGCCGGCTGCGCCCTGCTGGTGCCGCTGCTGGGCGGCCCCGGCGCGGCTATGTCGCTGATGATTTCCCTGACTGTCCTGAATGGCCAGCGGCTGGTAGTGGCCTACGGACTTTTCCGGATTACGCTGTTGCGCGCTTCTTTTCTGCGGCCCGTCGCCGCGGCGGCACTGGCGCTCGCCGGCTATTTCGCGGCAGGTGAATTCATGGCGCTCGACCGGGGATACGGCATCGCTGTGGGGGTGCTGGTTCTGGTGGTGGTTTACGCCGGAACGCTGTGGCGGCTGGGCATCAGCGCCGATGACCGCACGCTCTTGGAGCATCTGAGGAAAAAACCCGGCCCCTGACGGCCCTGTTCACAGGGGGCGCACCGGCATGCCCAGTAAATAGGATTCGGCGCGCCTCAGAGCCGCCGGATCATCGACGTCGATCCAGAAGCGTTCGCCGATGTCAAAGCAGCGCGCTTTGTCCCGTGCCGCCAGGCGCATCAAGGCGGCGGAAATATTGACCTCGCTGCCCACCGAACGCGCCTCTTCGATGGCGTCGAACAGGCCCTCGCCGGCCAGAAACAGCCCGGTATCGAAGGCGTTATAGGCGCGCAATCCCTTGCCGATATTCCGGATCAGGCCATCCTTTTCCAGCACCCGGGTGACGTCGCCTAAATCCACCATCGGGTTGCCCAGCCGCCCGTCGATGGCCAGCATCACTTCGCCCTCGCCCAGACTTTGCCCCATCAAATCAGATATGATCAGGGGGTCAAACAGATGATCGCACATGGTCAGCAGAAAGGGCGCCCGGATATGACCGCGCGCCGCCAGCACCGACAGCGCGTTTGGCGCCTCATAGCGATCATTGCGGCAAAAGGTGAGATCGGCGCTGAAACGCACCGCGGCGGATTTGAGATAATCTTCCACCTGCTCGGCCCTGTGGCCGGTGACGATGGTGAAATTCCGGATACCCGCCTGCCTGGCGGTGATGATGACGCGCTCGATCAAGGGTACGCCGCGCACTGGCACCAGCGGCTTTGATTCGCCAATTTCACTGAGCCGCGTGCCCATGCCGGCGGCGATAATCAGGCAGTCCATCCCCTAGCCCCCGGCACCGGACCCCCGGTTCTTTTTACTCGGCTGCGTCAACCTCTGGCTGCGCCAAAATCGTCTCGCCGCGAATAAAAGCCTCGGTCAGATTCCAGGCATCGTCGTCGGTATATTGTTGCGGCGGATGCTTGCAGAAATACGCCGACGGCCCTTCGATAATACCGCCCAGACCTCGATCCAGCGCCAGCTTGCAGCAGCGGATGCTGTCGATGGCGACGCCCGCGGAATTGGGCGAATCCTCGACCGACAGCCTGATCTCCATATTCATCGGCACGCCACCGAACAACCTGCCCTCCATGCGAATGAAGGCAACCTTGTTGTCCTCCTGCCAGGCCACATAGTCGCTGGGGCCGATATGGATATCTTCTTCGTTCAGGCGCGCTTCGGTCACCGACTGGACTGCCTCGGTCTTGGATATTTTTTTCGACTTCAGTCGATCGATATTCTTCATATTGAGAAAATCGGTGTTGCCGCCGGTGTTCAGCTGATAGGTCCGCTGCAAATCAACGCCGCGTTTCTTGAACAGGTCTGTCAGCACCCTGTGCACGATGGTGGCGCCCAGTTGCGACTTGATGTCGTCGCCGATAATCGGCAGCCTTTTGGCCCTGAAACGCGCCGCCCATGCCGGATCGCTGGCGATAAAGACGGGAATATTATTGATAAAGGCGCAGCCCGCATCAAGCGCGCATTCAGCGTAAAACTCGGTCGCCTCCTGGCTGCCCACGGGCAGGTAGTTGAGCAGGATTTCAGCGCCGGATTTCTTCAATTCCGCAACAACGTCGTCTTGGTCCGGCTGGGGCCGGTCGGCGGGCAGGAAGGTCCGGTCGTCCGGCAGGTCCGCCATGTGATCCGAAAAGCCGTCGAGAATACGGCCCATCCGCACGATGGCGCCTGTGGCCGGCACATCGGCGCAAAAAACCTTGGTACAATTGGGCTTGGCAAAAATGGCCTGGGCCACATCCAGCCCGACCTTGCGCCGGTCAATATCGAAGGCCGCCACGACCTGGATATCACAAGGCCGATAGCCGCCCAGATTCGCATGCATCAGGCCGACGCTCTCGCCACCTGACGAGCCACTGTAATGGGCTATTCCCTGAACCAGCGAACTCGCGCAATTGCCGACGCCGATGATCGCTACTCTAATGCTGTTCGACACGCTTTTTCCTCAGACCGGCTGCAAACCCGCAGAGCCGCCTTCCGTCGTACCCGGAACCGTCATAACAGGAACGCAACTTGAGACCTAGAAATATTCCGACTTCCGGAAGTTGTCACTGATTTCCTGACTTGCGCCGCTGGCATAAGTCTTTAGCCGCACAATAAACCGCCACTGGGCCACGAAAAAAGTGACCATGGTATAAATACCCATGGTCCATAATCCGACCATCCAGCTTTCGGTCAGGGCAAAGGGCACCAGGCTCCACATAATGGTGTTGCGGCGCGCGCCGATAATGCGGAAACCACGCTCAAAAGCGCCGGCATCGTCCAGCTGACTGCCGGTCATGCGCCGGTAATATTCTCCCTGCAATACTTCAGCCCAGGCGAAAGCCACGATCAGGATGGCCAGGGCCCAGGGCGCACCGCCACCACCGTCACCTGCCTCCGCCGCCAGAAATGCAGCAATCGCGAAATACCACGAATACTCGACCAATTTGTCCAGAACATGTTCCAGCTGGCCCAGCTTGGTGGCCAGCATCTTGACCCGCGCCAGCTTGCCGTCAACGCCATCCAGCATGCCAACCAGCAGGGCGCCCAGCAGCGCCCAGCCCATCTGCCCGGTGGCAAACAGGTAGGTGGCGTAAAAGCCCAGCACCCCGGTCAGCAGCGACACGGCATTGGGCGTCACCGGTGTGCCGAGCAAAATTGTAACGAGGAAATTCTCGAAAGCCGGGTGTATCCAGCGCGCCGGCCAGTCAAGGGTGCCCTTTTGCGCCATGTCCAGGATAACCCGGGTGGCACGGCGGCTTTCGGCGGCCGCGGTCACCGGACGCCACAGCAACCCCACCTTGCGCCGCCGGTCGGGGATATAGAGGTCCAGAGCGCCCACATTAATAATCTCTGTGCTCTTCAGGGCCGCCGCCGCATCAAGCATGCCCGACAGGGGGTTTTCTCCCTTGGCCGCCGCCGCCAGCGCCCTGGGCAGGAATTTACCGGGCAGCAGCGCCACCGAAGCAAAAAGCCGCCCGGCGCCATCACCGGGCGTCACGGTCTGCCCGCAGGCCTGACCGTAAGCCACGGTGCGGGGCGGAAACAAGGCCAGCGCCGGGGCCTTCGGCGCCTTGGCGAGTTCCCCGATCACCCGGTCATCGATCAGCACGCCCTCTTCAAGAACCAGCAGGGTCTCGGCTTCGTCCCACTGGCTTTGCGCCGGTGCGGCGGCGTCCTGCACCGAAATCTTGTTTGGCATCATGCTGAACCCTGCGGTGCGGTCGTGCAGCATCTCCGGATAATTACGTGAATAAATGCGCACCTCTTCGACGCCCGCTTTCTTGAGCTGCCGCAACTGGCGCTCCAGCAGCGTAATGCCACCGACGACGAGCAGAGAGCGCGGCGCGTCGGCGCCGTCATCCGAGGCATCATCGACAAAAATAAGGGCGTTCCTGATCATGCGGGCGTGGCTATTCACAAAAAGCGGTTGATACGGTTATGGTCTGGTGCAAGCTACAGCCCGCCCGGACCAGAAATCAATGGTGCAAGGTCGTATACCGGGGCGACCGCCGAACCGGAAGTCCAAATTGACCGAGCGCGGTGAAAAAGATCACGGGAGTTGGGCTCATGATCGGGCCCATGACTGGGCCGCCAGGATGGCCCGCCTTCACCGGCGCCATTTCTGGCTGGTTCTGTTGGCCGCCGCGGTCCTTTCGGCGCTGGCCTGGTCGGCGCTGGGACGGCTGAAGCTGGATACCAGCCTGGAAGCCCTGATGCCCGACGGCGTGGCCAGCGTCGAGAATCTGCACAGGGTGCTGGAAAAAACCGGCAGCTTCGCCAGCGCCATGGTGGTGATTACCACCAACGGCGGAGAGGATGACGGAGAGGATGGCCGGGAAGCCGGGGCGCGCTTCGCCGCCGACCTGCGGGACAAAATTCTCGCCGAATTCGACTGGGTGGCTTCCGCCGACTATGCCGAGGATATCTCGCTGTTCGCGCGTCACCGGCTGCTTTACCTGGAAGCCGACGCACTGCGGGCGCTGAAGGCGCGGCTGGAAGAGCGGGCGGCAGCATCAGACGCCTCTCTTTTCAGCGAGTTCGCCGGGATTCCGGTGACTATTCACCTGCGCAGCGAGCCCGCCTATCCGACGATCAGCAGGGAAGAAATCGAGCGGGAAATAGCTGACATAACCGGCGGCGGGGGGGCGCCTTCCGCCGGCTTCGATGGCCCCGAAAGCCAGAGACTGTTTCAGGCCAGTGACGGCGATGGCGGCACTGTTACCCTGCTGGTGGTCTGGCCCAGGCCCGCCGACAGCGGCCTCGGGGCCTCGCAGCGCATTATCGGTGATTTGAACCGGGCAATCAGCGAAATGGATGCGGGCTCGTATGGCGCCAATCTCGAGGCCCGGGTGGGCGGACGCATATATAACCGTGTGGTGCAGTTCAACGCGGTGATCAGCGACGTATCAACCAGCGGCATCTGGAGCTTCTCGCTGATCGCGCTGCTGCTGGTGGCGACCTTCCGCAGCCTCACATCACTGGTGCTGATCGCACTGCCGCTGGTGGTCAGCATTCTCTGGACCATGGCGCTGGCCGCCCTTGTTATCGGCGGGCTTAATCTGGTGACGGTTTTCCTGGTGTTGATCCTGTTCGGTCTGGGGGTCGATTTCGGCATCCATAATCTCGCCCGCTTCAGCGAAACGCGGGCCGGGGGCGGAAGCCTGGAAGAATCGCTGAGCGCTATTTTCCGCCACACCGGGCGGGCCTCGGTGGTGGCGGCGCTGACCACCGCGGCCGGTTTTTATGCCCTGATGATTACCGATTTCCGCGCCTTCCGGGAATTTGGCCTGATCGCCGGAACCGGCATACTGCTGGCCTTCCTGGCCATGTATGTGCTGTTCCCTTCGTTGCTGGTGATGGCCGACAAAATGCGCCTGGCGCCGGCGCCGGGCAGCGGCAGGGAAATGGGCTCGCCGATGTGGGCGGCGGCGGTGCGGCACCCCAGCGCTTCACTGGGCGTGACGATTATACTGGCGATTGCGGCGGCGCTGTGGGCCACCAGCGCCGGCTTCGAGAAGGATTTCGGCCGGCTTCAGGCGGCACGCAGCGCGGAACACAATGCCATGCAGGCAAACATCTCCAGGGTCTTTCCCGACGGCACCGACCGCGCCGTGCTGATTGTCGAGACCACCGGCGAAGTGCGCGCCATCCTGGAATATTTTGAGGCCTATATGGCTGCCGACACCGACACGCCGACCATCAAGAAGGTGGAATCCTTCTATTCCTATGCGCCGCTGCCCGAGGTGCAGGCCGAGCGCCTGGCGATCATTGCCAGCATCAGGGAAAGCGTGCGGGAGTTGGGGCTGGCGCCCCCCCCAGAGGACGTCGCGGACGGCGACGACTGGCGGCGTTACCTGGAGATTGGCGGGATCGCGCCCGATGACCTGCCGCAAGGCCTGAAGCGCATGTTCACCGGCATTGGAGACCCGGAAGATGAAGGCACAGGCAGTGAAGGTGTGGGCGGGCATCTCATCTATATTTTCAATTCCGTATCCATGAACCAGGCCGACCTGGCGCGGCAATTCGCCGACGATATCCGCGTGATCCGGGTGGGTGGACGCAGCTATTATCCGGCCACCGAGGGGCTGGTCTTTGTTGACATGCTGGAACTGATGAAGGGCGACGCCCTGAAGGCCATCCTTGCGGTCGTGGGCGCCACGGTGGCGGCGCTGATGCTGTTCTTCCGCTCATGGCGCAAGACCTTGCTGGTGCTGGTGCCGCCGGCGCTGGCGCTTCTGCTGCTCTTCGGGATCATGGGCTGGGCGGGAATCCGGCTGAATATATTCAACATGGTCATCCTGCCGGCGATTATCGGCATCGGCGTGGACAACGGTATTCACATCCTGCATCGACTTAGCGAAGAACGGGGGCTGAGCGAGGAACGAGGGCCGGTCGAGAAAGACAGCCTGAGCCGCGTCATGCGCACCACCGGGCGGGCGGCGGCGGTGACCACGCTGACCACCATGCTGGGCTTCTCCGGCATGCTGGCGGCCTCCATGGGCGGCCTGAAATCACTGGGCATCGTGGCGACGCTGGGCTTCGGCGCCTGTCTGCTGGCCACCTTCATGGCCCTGCCGCCGCTGCTGCTGAAGTTTGGCCGGTCGGCGAATGAAAAGCCCCGCGCGTCATGAATGGCCCGCAAAATAACCCCTCGCGCCCGGCCGAGATCGAAAATCTTAGCAACCGGTTTCTGCTGCACCCCCTGAGCAACAGACTGGCGCCACTGCTGGCCCGCGCGCATGTGCATCCCAACCTGGTGTCGCTGGCCGGACTGGCATTTGGCGCTGCCGCCGCCCTGCTTTATGCCCGCGCAGGCCCTTGGGGCGAGACACTGGCGGCGCTGGCCTGCATGCTGGCCTGGCATGTGATGGACGGCGCCGACGGGCAGGTTGCCCGGCTCACCGGCAAAGCCTCACCCACCGGGCGGATCGTCGATGGGCTGGCGGATTACTCAGTCTTCATGCTGGTCTATTCGGCGCTGGCCTGGATTTTAGAGCCCGAATACGGGATCTGGGGCTGGGTTGCGGGCTGGGTTGCGGCCGCCAGTCATATCGCCCAGGCGGCCCTCTACGAATTGCAGCGCGAGAAATATGTTGCCTGGACCGCTGCCGACAAGCCGCTGCCCCGTGGCCGCACACCACAGGGCGAGGCCTGGCGCGCAGGCACCTTCTGGTGGCTGGAGTGGGCCTATGTGCGGCTGCAGAGGCTGGTCGACGGCCAGGGCGTCATAATTCCCGAAAACGGTGACAGCTTTGCCCCGGCCGGGTCGGAGACGCGCCGCGCCATTGCCGCCAGCTATGCCGGGCATTACGCCGCCCATGTGCATCGCTGGGGCGTGCTGAGCGCCAACAGCCATACGCTGGCGATTTTCGTATTCGTGCTGGCCGGCTGGCCGATCGGTTATTTTCTGTTCGAGGCCCTGGCCCTGAATCTCGCGTTGATTGTGCTGTTGGCGCGAAAACGAAAGCTCGATCGGGGCTTTTCCGCCAACCTGGGGACGTTGGCAGGCCGGGAAGCGCCATCCGCAGTTGATATTCACAATTAGTTGAAGTCCGTTTCACCATATATTTACCATGTTGCGGCGACACTGTTTTCGGAACAGGCCTATAATTGCGGCAACACAGGTGAAAAATATGCGACAGATTCTGGCTTCCTTGATGCTTTGCGGATTGATGCTGTTGACCGCCTGTGGCGGCTCCACCGTCCGCAGCCCGGTAGCGCCGCCGCCGCCCCCACCGCCAGCACAGCCAGCACCGCCGCCGCCTCCGGGGCCAACGGGATCAGCCTTCGATACTGCTGAATTCCGCGCCAACTACGGCCTGAACAATATCAATGCCATTCCCGCCTACGACGACGGATTGAGCGGCGCTGGCGTGATCGTCGCCGTTATCGACACCGGCATTGATGTGAACCACGACGAATTCGTCGGCCAGATTCACCCCGACAGCCAGGATCTGGTGGGGACCCGCCAGATCCGCACCATCCAGGATGAAGGGGGCCACGGCACCTTCGTAGCAGGCATAATCGCCGCCCGCAGGGACGGTGTTGGCGTCCACGGGGTCGCTTTTAATTCCCAGCTTCTGGTGCTTCGCGCCGACGATCCGGGCTCTTGCAGCAGCGACGACGGCTGCCATTTCCACGACGATGACCTGGTCGCCGGGATTGATGCGGCTATCGCAAGCGGCGCCAGAATAATCAACTTCAGCCTCGGCGGTTCGCCCGTGAGCCAAGCCCTGCATGACGCCTATTTCCGCGCCTTTGATGCGGGCATCGTGTTCGTCGTCGCGGCGGGCAACGATCATTCCGCCAACCCCAGTCTTTTTGCCCAGTTCGCCATTCATGATGGCGCCGAGGGCAGCATATTGGTGGTTGGCGCCATTGGCCCGAACAACGAGGGCAGCAGCTTTTCCAACCACGCCGGCAACACCCGGGATTATTTCGTGGTCGCCCCCGGGGTTGATATCACCTCCACATTCATCCAGAACACACTGGGCATCGGGTCGGGCACTTCGTTCTCGGCCCCGCATGTCACCGGCGCCGCCGCCGTGATGTTTGAATTGTTTCCCGCGCTTACCGGCATTGAAGTCTTCGAAATTCTTCTCAGCACGGCCATCGACCTGGGGGCGCCCGGCGTCGATAGCGAGTTCGGCCACGGGCTGATTAACCTGGGCGCCGCCGTCCAGCCTTTGGGTGTATTGTCGCTGGCCGTGGCGGGTTCGATTACCCCGCTTGGCAGCAGTGGCATAGACGCAAGCGGCGCTTTCGGCGACGGCTTCGGCCTGACCGGCGCGTTGAACGGCGTGATGATGCTGGACGGCTACCGGCGCTCCTACACCATCGACCTGGGCGAGCGCCTGCGCAGCCGGGCCAACGAAGGCTTTGACCTCTATGGCGCGCTGGAGCGCAAACGCACCTACGAGGCGCTGTCGCTGTCACCCATCGAGGGAAGCCTGCTGCGCCTTTCATTCTACGACCGTCACCAGCGCCAGCGCGAACTGGCCGACGCCCTGCCCATGGCCCAGCGGGCCCTGACGCGCCTGGAGCGTCCAAGCGCCTATTTCACCGGAAAGCTTGGTGAAAACACCAGTTTCGCCACCGCCTACGGCATCTCGCCGATAACCTTGCTGGACCAGCAGGAGGGTGGAAACAGCGCCGCGCGGGGCTTTATTTCCAGCGGTTTTGCACCCGAGTTGGCCTTTACGCCCGCGGGATCGCAATCCAGCATGGCCCTGTCGCACAGCCTGAAAGGCGGCACCCGGCTGTCTTTCGCCTTTTCCTACGCCCGCTATGAGCGGTCGAACGACTTCCTGTTCGGCGCCAACAGCCCCGAGGCGACGGCCCTTACCGCCACCGCGCGCGCCAGCCGCCGCCTTGGACCCATCGACCTGATGCTTCAACTCAGCGCCGTGAACGAAAAGAACGCGGTGCTGGGAACCCTGTCGTCGGGCGCACTGACGCTGGGCGACGGTGCCGGCAGCCTGTTTACCAGCGTTGGCGCAAGCGCCGACCTGCCGGCGGACATGACGCTGACCCTCAGCTTCAACCACGGCTATACGCAGGTATCCGCCGCCGGGGCGGGCAGCTTCATCGACGGCATCAGCAATTTCCGCAGCATGAGCTTCGCCGCCGCGATTACCAAGGACGGGCTGTTCGCCACCCATGATCGCATCGGGCTGGCGGTATCGCAGCCCCTGCGCATCGAGAGCGGCGCCATCGGGCTGACCCTGCCCACCGGGCGCGACTATCTGGCCGACGAAATTCTCTTCACCTCCAGGGGCGCCGCGCTGGCCCCCAGCGGCCGCGAGATTGACCTGGAGATGAGCTACCAGTGGCGCGGTCTGGGCGGCACGCTGATTGAGGCCAATATCATGCGCCAGTTCAACGCCGGACACAGCAGCTTTGCCGGAGGGCGGACGACAGTGCTTGTCCGCGCGCGCCGGCCCTTCTAAACTGGTCTCCATGTGGAGGCTACTGGCACTCGTAATTTTCATGACCCTCGCCGCCTGCGCGCAGCAGGCGGAAAGCGATCCCCTCCCCGATGGCGCTATCCAGACCGGCATGGACTCCTACATGATCCCGCTGGAGCAGCGCGATGCCGACGGCTGCCAGGGCTACCGGCAATATTCGCCGACCCACATGGTCACCATGGCACTCTATTACCGCACTGCAGCCAGCAACGGCACGGGCGGCTTCACCGCCAACAAAATGCAGGCAGACTGTTATGCAAAAGATTGAACCAAACATCTGGGTGTTTCTGGCCGGCATAAACGGCTTTATTGCGGTGGCTGCAAGCGCCCTGGCCGACCATGCCTTCGAAGCCGGCATGAGCGCGGCGGGCCGCGCCCTCTATATGCAGGGCGCCGACTACCAGATGTCGCACGCCCTGGCGCTGCTCGGCGTCGGCGTGCTGGCTAATTTCTGCCCAGGCCGAACGGCCGGTGAACAGGAAAGCGGCGGATCGGCCAGATGGCTGCAATATTCCGGCAGCGCCTTTGCCCTCGGCATCCTGCTGTTTTCGGGTTCGCTCTACTGGCTGGGTATTCATGGGCTCGGCAGTCTCGGCCCCCTCAGCCTGGCCACGCCCCTTGGCGGCTTCTCGCTTCTCACCGGCTGGGTACTGCTGACCCTCGCCAGCTGGCGGGTGATCTGGGGGAAGAAGGGCGATGAAACCGGGGAGTGAGCCGCCTTTTTTCGTCACTCGCCGACTTGATCGGCGAGTCCAGCTTTCTGTTAGCACTATGCAGAAAAGCAAGACTGGATTCGCCGCCAAGGCGCATCACGCAGAGAGGGTCGGCGAATGACGAGCGAAAGAGTGAGCGACACTAATAAACAAGCTCACAGCCCTATTTAAAATTTTAATTAAATTAATTTAAAATACTCACAAGTAAAACGTGATCTAACTACACAATTAATTGATTAAAGTTGATAATTATGGTATGGTTTAACTTGGGATGCGTCTCTCTATGCCCGGTTGCTGACCGATTACTCGGGCGAAACGATGGGGGAGAGACTGATGATCAAGCTATTCGTGGCTGTGATTTGCGTTGCGGCCCTGTTCTCGAGCAAAGCCACCGCCGACGAGGCGAATACCGGCGCGGTTACCGCCGGCGCGGAGAGTGCCACCACGCTGACCCGGGAAGTCACCCGGGATGCAATCCAGGAAACGAATCAGGGGGCGATGCGGGAAGTCCTTTTGTGCAGGATTAACAAGAGTTGCAGCGATCTGTCCGATGAGGACCGGGCCAGGGCGGCCGTGGCGCTGCTCTTTCTTCGTATATCTGAAAACTGCAATCGGCAGCCCTGCGCGCTGAGGCTGGCAAGGTCGCGCTGATTGCCGTGGCGAATTTGGGGGCAGTGGCCGGGGGCAATGTTCGGGACCGGGGGAAGTCCCGCCCCATGATCCTTGGGCCCTAAATCCTTGGGCCCATGATCCTTGGGGAAAGGCCACCGCCCCCGCTCGAAGCACTTCTCCGCTTGAGGGAGGCGTTGGAGGCAGGCGAAAAAGCGCTTATCCGTTATTGACGATCTTCCAGCTTCCATCGGGCTGGCGGCAGGCGGTGCCATAACCGGTCTCGGTCTGGCCACCGATGGTGATGTTCTGGGTATATTCGCGGCAATACTGCCCCTGGTTGGTCTGGTAGGCGGGCTGGGGCGTATAGGAGCCCTGGTTGCCGCTGTCGGGATTGTACCAATAGGAACTCTCGCCGGCCCGCGGGTTTTCAAGCGCCGCATAACGGGCCTGCTCGGCGGCCAGACGGTCGGCCCTGTCCATCTTGCGGCCAACGGAACCACCAATACTGCCGCCAATCACGGTGCCGATCACCGTGCCGATCACCGCGCCATCGCCGTGTCCGCCAATCTCATGGCCGATAAAGGCGCCCAGGCCGGCGCCGATCAGCGTGCCAAATCCTTCGTTCTCGCCCTGGCAGGCGCTGAGGCTCAGCGACGCGGCCAGCAGCAGCGCGATTGATTTCGCTTTACCCATCTTGTCGGTATTTCCCGTTGCGCCAACAAACATTTTTCATCTCCCGTTCGCTCCCCGGCAATTGCGGCCGAAGCAAATTCCCTAGCTGTTGCACCAGTTTAGCGCCGGCTAACTGAACCGCGCATGAACGTCGTGTTATGTTTTGCAAAGGCGGGCGGCTCTTTTTTCCGACCCTCACCCCAACCCTCTCCCTTAAGGGAGAGGGGGTTTCCTTAGGAGCTTGCCGGCTTCGCCCTCTCCCCCGCGTGACGCGCCTTGGGTGTGAGTTAAATCTCAGCTCGTCACTCGCCGACTTGATCGGCGAGTCTAGCAACGCTGCGGGTTACGGCTGAAAATAATTAGAAGTCGTCCCTATGAGACTAACCCCTCGCACTGAGGCTACTGGATTCGCCGCCAAGGCGCATCACGCAGAGCGGGTCGGCGAATGGCGATGGGGGGATTAATTGGGGACAGTATCTGGCCCGCCAGCGGTGCGGCTTACTGGTCTATTGAAAATACTGTCCCCAATTAACGGGGCGACCGGGTCAGACCCGGAGTGACCCTATCCTGTGGTTCAATCGGTCGGTGATGGCAGGGTGATGGTGGCCTGCAGGCCGCCCAGCGGCGATTCGTCCAGCGCCACGCCGCCGCCGCACATCTCGGCAATGTCCTGGACAATGGCCAGCCCCAGCCCGGTGCCGGGCACGCTTTCATCAAGGCGGCGGCCACGCTCGAACAGCGCCGCACGCTTCTCGGCCTCGACCCCCGGGCCGTCGTCTTCGATAATAATGGCGATAAGGGGCTTGGCATCGCCGCCGCGCGCCGCGCCGGATTCGGGATCAAGAGACAGGTTGGCCGCCGAGACGGTGACCCGGGTCTCCGCCCATTTGGCGGCATTGTCCATCAGGTTGCCGAGCATTTCATCCAGGTCATGGCGCTCGCCCCAGAAACAGACGTCGTCATCCAGCGCCAGATCAAATTCCAGCCCCTTGTCCTTGTAAATGCGCCCCAGGGCGCGGGCAATATCCCTGACCGCCGGGGCCACGTCGGTGCGCACGCCAATCAGCCCATGTCCGGCCATGGTGCGGGCGCGCGTCAGGTGATGGTCCACATGGCGGCGGATAATCTGCGTCTGTTTTTCGACGATCCCGGCCAGCCTTTTGCTGTCTTTGGAAGCCGCCTCGTTGGCCATCACCGATAGCGGCGTCTTCAAGGCATGGGCCAGGTTGCCCACATGGGTGCGCGCCCGCTCGACCAGCGACTGGTTATGGTCCAGCACCGCATTCATCTCATCGACCAGGGGCTGGATTTCGGGTGGGTAGCGCCGGTCCAGCCGCCGCGCCCGGCCCGAGCGTACCGCCGAAAGCCCGCTCTGGATGCGCCTGAGCGGGAACAGCCCGAACGTCACCTGCATCACCATCGCCGCCAGCAGGCCGATGCCCAGCGCGCCCAGCGACCAGGCGACGATGCGGTCAAACTGGGCAATTTCGGCGCGCATCTCGGTGGCATCGGCGGCCGCCATATAGCGCAGCACATCCTCGCTGCCGGGCAGCAGGACGTCCTGTTCGGCAACCCTGAGGATTTGCCCGTCGGGGCCGGGTATCTCGTGAAAATGCCGGGTGAAGGCCGAGTCTTCCGGCGGCGGTGACAGCTCATAGTCCCACAGCGAGCGTGAGCGGAAGGGCTCCTGCCCCGGCGCCGTTACCTGCCAGTACCAGCCCGAATAGGGCTCTATAAAGCGCTGATCGGCCAGCGGCCGGTTGAAGCGCACAAAGCCCTCGGGCGCAATCTCGCTGGCCCCGATCATGCTGTCCAGGGTCTGGGTCAGGCGGGCATCGAAGCCTGTTTCCACAAAGTCACGAAACGCGGCGGACAAGAGAAATCCGCCGGCCCCAAGCGCCAGCGCGGTCCATAGTCCGGACACGAGCAGCAAACGGCTGGTCAGCGAGCGCGGATTGACCCACAGCGGATAAATATCAGTCTCCCTTGTTGGCGTCCGGGTCCGTTCCGGTGCCGGGGTCAGGATTTGCAAGCTGATAGCCCATGCCGCGCACGGTGGCGATAATGTTGACGCCCAGCTTCTTGCGCACCCGGTTGACAAAAACCTCGATGGTGTTGGAGTCGCGGTCAAAGTCCTGGTCATAGAGATGCTCGGTCAGCTCGGTGCGCGACACCACCTTGCCGGCGTGATGCATAAGATACGACAAGAGCTTGAATTCCTGCGCGGTCAGCCGCACCGCCGTGCCGTCCACGGTGACCTTGCTGGAACGGGTATCCAGCAGCACCGGGCCACATTCCAGCTCTGGCGAGGCATGGCCCGCCGAACGGCGGATCAGCGCCCTGAGCCGGGCCAGCAGTTCCTCCATCTTGAAAGGTTTGGCGAGATAATCGTCGGCGCCGGCGTCCAGCCCGGCAACCTTGTCGGACCAGCTGTCGCGCGCGGTCAGTATGAGCACCGGCATTTCGCGCCCGGCCTTGCGCCATTTTTCAAGCACGCTGACACCGTCAAGGATGGGCAGCCCCAGATCCAGGATCACCGCGTCATAGGGCTCGGTATCGCCGAGGAAATGCGCTTCCTCGCCGTCGGGCGCATAATCCACCGCGTAGCCGGCGCCGGCCAGGCCCTCCTGCAATTGCCGGGCAAGATCGGGCTCGTCCTCGACCACCAGAACACGCATGATTATCTCCCTCTCGTTCCCATGACCTCGCCCGTTTGGGCGTCTATCACCACGGAAATCACCTGGCCGTCCTGGCGCAGGATACGCAGCTCATAAACCCAGCGGTCGCTGGAATACTGGCGTACACGCTGGCCAACGACGCGGCCGCCAAACTGGCGCTCGGCGCGGCGGCTGATCTTGCCATAGGGAATCAGGTTGCCGCGCTTGCGCGCCTTCAGGGCGTCGTTCTGGTCCTGCTGGGCCAGCGCCGGAGCAACGCTGAATATTGACAGCCGCGACCCGGCAAATGGCCCGGCGGCGGGCATTGCCAGAAAGACTATCGCCAATAAAATCAAAAGCTTACGCATGGTATCCCCTGCATTGATCATGCCTCAAACCTGGCCGCGAACATAGCGACAGGGTGGTGAACGGGCCATGAACAGACCCCTCAGGGCCGGTTCAGCCGCCCCGGGGCATGCTGGCGTCCATGGTCCGGTAAATCAACCCCGACGTCCGGCCCAACGACCGGGATGGATCAATCAAGCCCCCAGTCACAAGGCAAAGGAGATTATCATGACAGACCGCTCACGCAACCGGACAGGCAAACGGATAGGCAAACGAGCCGCACTGACAACGCTGGCATTAGCCGGTGCGTTGATCGGAGCCGCCGCCACCAGCGCCCCGGCCGCGGCGTCGGATCGCCTGGCTGAAACGGTTATCGGCGCCGTCCTCTATTACGGGCTCGCCCATGCCCAGCCGGCCTATTATTACGACGGTGGTTATTATTATTATGATGAGCATCGCCAGCGGCACCGGGCGCGCAATCACCGGCGCGCAGGCAGACATGCGGCGAGGCACAATGATCGCCGCCATTACAGCCGCGACAGAGGCCATGGCGGCGGCCATGATGATGGCAGGCGCAGCCGGCGCGACCGTGGCCGGGACCACGACAGCCGCGATCGTCGCGGCAGACGCGGTCACTGATTTCGGCGACCGGGCCGAATTCGGCTACCGAGCCAGCAATGCGACCGGAAAGCGGCCTGCGACCATTTGTGTGTCGCGGCCGCTTTTCCAATGCGATATCCTCCCCATATATAGTAAGCTCTTTCTGAGGTCCCCAACTTCAACAAGGGGAGACAGGCATGTCACTGAGAACGTTGCTGGTCCCGGTAACCGGGCGCGAAGACCATCAGGCGGTTGTCGAGACGGCGCTGATGCTGGCAAAAAAATTCAATTCCCATCTGACGGCGCTGCATGTGCGGCCCGACCCCCGTTCGGCAATACCCTTTATTGGCGAGGGGTTGACCGCTGAAGTGGTGCAGGACCTGTGCGAGGCCGCGGAGCGCGAGGGTAAAACCAGGGCTGCCACGGCGCAGGCCGGGTTCGACGCCCTGGTGGCGGAATATGAAATCGCCGCCGGGGATGGCACGGATGCCGGCGGTTCCGCCAGTTACGAGTGGGAAGAATGCATCGGCTTTCCCGCCGACCGGCTGGGCCGCCATGCCCGCCTGGCAGACCTGACAATCGTGCCGAAACCCGCCGAAAGCAGGCGCAGCGACAGCGGTGAAATCCTCCATGAAGTTCTCTACCGTTCGGGCCGGCCACTGCTTATGGCGCCGCGCAAACTGCCCGCAAGCGTCGCCTCGAACATTCTGGTGGCCTGGAACGGACGGGCCGAATGCGCACGGTCCATCGCCGCGGCGCTGCCGCTGATGGCAAATGCCGGGAATGTGACGCTGTTGACAGTGGGCAAGGAACGCGAGGGGCGCCCGTCGCTGGACGCCCTGAAGCACTACCTGGACTGCCACGGCATTGAAACGAAGCTGCTGCGCGCGGATGACGGCGGGCGCAGCATATCGCGGGTGGTGCTGGAGACAGCGGCCCGGGAGGGCGCCGACACGCTGGTCATGGGCGCCTATTCGCACCACCGCTGGCGCGAAATGGTGTTGGGGGGTGTCACCCGTCATGTCATCGGCCAGGCCGAAATTCCGGTTTTCATGAGCCACTAGAAGCTGCTATCGGTCGTTGGGGAGGGTGTTGCAGTAATGTGCAAATGGAGGCAATTGATTGCGGTCGCACTGACCGCGGGGCTGGTTTCCTGTTCCCAACTGCCCCGGTCGCAGCCAGGCGAGCAGGCAGGCGAGCAGCCAGGCGTTTTGACCGTCATGCCGGAAGCGCTTTCGAACAATGCGGTGGCGGCGCTGATGGTGCGTGGCCACCCTATGCTCTACAGCTTTTCCGGGCTGGGAGCGGGCAAGACCCGCGCCGATATCACCTCTTCGGCCTATGCCTATGACATCGACGCCGATACCTGGACCCGGCTGCCGGACATTCCCGGAAACAGACACCGGCTGGCCAGCGTCGCCGTCGGGCTCAACGATCGCGTTTTTCTGTTCGGCGGTTATACGGTGGCGGAAGGCGGAACCGAGGTCTCGACGCCCGAGGTTTACGCCTTCAACCCGCTCACAAATGAATACCAGCCGCGCGCAGACATGCCGGTGCCGGTGGATGACGCCGTCGCCTTCGCCTACGCGGGCCGCTACATCTATCTGGTCTCGGGCTGGCACGACACGGGGAATGTGGCCGACGTGCAGGTGCTGGACACCCGGGAAGACAGGTGGTTCGCCGCCACGCCCTATCCCGGCGCGCCGGTCTTTGGCCATGCCGGCGGCGTTGTGGGCAACCGTATTGTCATCGCTGACGGCGTGAAAGTGACAGGCGTCGTGGATGGCCGCCGCCAGTTCGGCATATCCGACGAGACCTGGATGGGCATCATCGACCCCGGGAACCCGGCGATCATTCGCTGGCAGGCGCTCGCCGCCCACCCCGGAAAACCGCTCTATCGCATGGCGGCGACGGGCAGCGCCAGGCTGGGATCGGTAGTCTTCGTTGGTGGCAGCGAAAATCCCTATAACTTCAACGGTATGGGCTATAACGGCCAGCCCAGCGAGCCGTCAGGAAGAGCCTTGGTTTTCGACCTGGGGCGCGCAGGATGGAGCGCCACCGATTTTCCAACACCAACCATGGACCATCGGGGTTTGCCCGAGATAGACGGAGTCTTCTATGTCATCGGCGGTATGCGCACGGGCCAGGAAGTGTCCGGCAACGTCCACAGCCTGGAATTCCAGGAGACAGACTAACCCTTCGACAGACTAACCCTTCGCCAAAAAATCTTTTTGGTCATTCGCCGACCCTCTCCCTTAAGGGAGAGGGGGAGATAGAAATCCAACATGTTTCCCTCGCCCCTTTTATGGGGGAGAGGGTCAGGGTGAGGGGGGATAATCCCGCGTAAAGACCATGTCATCGCCGGCGCTGAGCGCGGGGTTGAAGACGTATCCCGCCGCGGCGAAATCCTTCAGCCCCTCGGGGTCTTCGATGCGGTTCTGGATAATGAATCTGGTCATCATGCCGCGCGCCTTCTTGGCGAAAAATGACATGATCTTCGGCACACCATCTTTGATCTCTTTGAAATGGGCGGTGACGACCCGCGCCTTCAGGCTGCCCGCGTCGATGGCGCTGAAATATTCCTTCGACGCCAGATTGACCAGAATTGGCTCTCCCCCTCCCTTGGCAGCGCCGCCCAAAGATCTATTCACGGCCTCGTTCACGGCGCCAACAAGATCATCCTTCCAATAGGCATAGAGGTCGCGGCCACGGGGATTGCGCAACTTCGTGGCCATCTCCAGCCGGTAGGCCTGGATCATGTCGCGGGGGCGCAGCGCCCCGTACATCCCCGAGAGGATGCGCAAATGATCCTGCGCGTAATCAATGTCGGCGTCGCTGAGCGTATCGGCGTCCAGCCCCAGATAGGCGTCGCCCCGGAAGGCAAAGACCGCCTGCCGGCCCCGGCTCCCCTCGCCGTCCGCCTTGAAATCGGCAAAGCGCCCGTGGGTCAGCACCGCCAGCTTCTCGGAAAGCTTCATCATCCCCTGGATCTGATCCAGCGTCAGCGCCCCGGCGATACCTGCGATCTCCGCCGCCGCGCCCGCGAATTCGGGTGTGGTCCCCGCCTCCCTCAGGCTCTCGCTCTCAAAATCAAGTTTCTTGGCCGGGGACAGAATCGTCAGCATGGGCGCTCCTTCAAGGCGCTTCTTTTAGCATATTGAGAAAATCGGTCGCAAATTTATATGCATCGCCCGGCCAGCGCGCCGACAGATAGTTCCCGTCACGCAATGTGAAGCCACGATGGAGCTTGCCGGGGGCGTCGCGGAACAGCGGTCTCGGCCCCTCGACAAAATCACGGGAATCGGCCAGCGTCGCCATCACCTCATCCTGCACAGTGACCGGATAAGTGCGGTAATAGTCGCCCAGCTTCCGCCGGGTCAACCGCCAGGCCAGCAGTTCCTGACGGCGCAGCAGCGCCGTGGTTTTGCGCCCATGCAGCACCGACCGGCCAGTCTCCGCATTGCGGGCGCGGCAGACCGCGATGACGCCGTGACAGATGGCGCCAACCGGTTTGCCGCTGGCGAAAAAACGGGCAATGAAATCCTGCAATTGCCAGGATTCCAGATAGGGGATCATGCCCTCGGCATGGCCGCCGGGCAGGATAAGCCCATCGATTTCGGTCAAGTCCGGCATGGCCCCCAAATCCTCAAAAGACTGTGGCTTCTGGAACCGCGAACTGCAGGTCAAATGGGCGTAGGCATCCCTGGCGTCGCCGCGCGCCACCAAAAGCCGCTTCCAGATACCCAGCCCTTCGCCCGAGAGCATGCGCGGATCGGCCTTGCCGACGCCCCCGCCAGTGGTGGCGAAATGCACCTGCACGCCCGCATTGCTCAGCACTTTCCACGGGATAGCGACTTCAGTCGGGTCGAAATCCCGCTCGCCGATGGCCATCAAAACATTCATACATGCCCCCAGCGCTCCTTTTAGCGTCATTGCGGCGCAGTTTCCAGCGCCTTGAGCACCAGCCGCCGCCATGCGAAGGGTGTCGCGGTGCTGGGGTAATACCCTCGCCACTCGCCGCCCACATCCCCGTCATTCGCGGGAGAGGGCTTTTGATTCTTCTGTCACTCCGGGCCAAGACTATCAATGAGAGCCCCGGAGTCCATTGGCTTTTTCCCTGCCCTCGTCACTCGCCGCCCACACCTCTCGTCACTCGCCGCCCACATCCCTCGTCACTCGCCCAAAATTCCTCTCGTCACTCGCCGACTTGATCGGCGAGTCCAGCTACGCGCTGGCGATATCGGGATAAAGGTCCTTCCAGCCCGGATTCTCTGTTTCCATCAGCTTCCTTTTCCAGCCCGGCTTATAGCGCTTCAGGGCTTTTTCCTCGGCCACGCTCTTATCCCCTCGCCCCTCGCGGGAGAGGGAGGGGCCCGGCGCAGCCGGGAGGGTGAGGGGGATCAGCTTTCGACTTTCATCGCAATGCTCTGAAGAACGCCGTCCAGGTTTTGCAGGATTTCGTTGTTCCAGAAGCGAATCACTCGAAAGTCCTGCGCTTCCAAATAAGCTGTTCGCCTGACATCGGCGGTTGAATCTGCATGCTGACCGCCGTCCACCTCCACGATCATCCGCGCCTCGAACGCCACGAAATCGACGATGTATTGGCCGATAGCTACCTGCCGCCGAAATTTCAGACCAGCGATCTGGCGATTGCGAACCGCTGCCCACAGCCGTTGC
>JACZSK010000045.1 GCA_022574255.1 Pseudomonadota bacterium | reverse complement strand
GCCGAATTTTGATCTCTGTGCTGATCTACACTGATTTGCGGCCTGATAATGAGGGAACCGTTAGCGCCATATCCATGTTTACTTTTGTATTTAAGGCAACGATTTGAGCTGCCGTTCGCTACTATTACATGATGGATCTTCCGGGATTTCGGATCGGGGACGTCCAATGGAAAAGGCATTTTGCATTTCGCATCCAAAAAAAGGTGCTCGGGTCGACTCAAATATCGTTCTGCCCTTTTCAACTGCTTCGCGGATTTGAGAACAGCCCTATTCATCCAGCGTGACCAGTCGTTTTCATCATTTCCTGACGAAGGAAATTTGACAAGTTTGTCAGAAAAAAGGACGACATGTTTCCCGCAGATTACTGTTAAATCACATAGCTCCTTCGCAGACTTCCTCGGGGGCACGAAGTAAAGGTTCGGGTATGACCACAAATTCAAGAAAGATTTTTCTGCCAATTCAGACAAACGCGCCTCAGAGGCGTTGAGGCCTCCCGATCTAGAAATTGGTTCATAAGTATCTGAATAGAACATCTGACCATGTTGCCTGTCGCTTCATCGTATTCAATATCATTTGGCTCTTTCAGATTTGAAATCAACCCCTCCCCTCTTGCCCCGCACCCGCCGCTCTGCTACACCCCGCGCACGGAATTTGCGGGCGCGCCAGGCCACACGGCGGGCCCCCGCGCAAGCGAGTGAACGCCATGAAGATGAACGGCAATGCCATCCGCCCCGGCAATGTGATCGAACACAAGGGGGGCCTGTGGCGCGCGGTCAGGATAAAGCACACCCAGCCGGGCAAGGGCGGCGCCTATCTGCAGGTGGAGCTGAAGAACCTGAAGGACGGCAGCAAGCTGAACGAGCGCTTCCGCGCCGCCGAGACGGTTGAGCGCGTGCGCCTGGAGACCCACGACTTTCAATATCTCTATGAAGACGGCGGCCTCCACACCTTCATGAACAAAGAGACCTATGACCAGGTTCAACTGAGCATCGATGACGTGGGCGATGCCGCCATATACCTGCAGGACGGCATGGATGTGATGATCGAGTTTCACGAGGAAACGCCGCTGGGCCTGAGCCTGCCCGAGACCATAGCGCTGGAAGTTAGCGAGACCGAGCCGGTGGTCAAAGGCCAGACGGCGGCCAATTCCAACAAGCCGGCGACGCTGGCCAACGGCCTGCGCGTCATGGTGCCGCCCTTCATCAAGACCGGCGACGTTATTCTGATCTCGCCGGAGAACGGCGAATACGTAAAACGCGCCGAATAGGCCTGTCTGCCCCGGGGATTTCCGCTCATGGCTCACCGCTCCGCCCTTATCAATGTAATGGTCTCTGCCGTTTTCAAAGCGGCAAGGGGGCTTAACCGCGACTTCGGCGAGGTCGAGCAGTTGCAGGTCTCGAGAAAAGGCCCGGCCGACTTTGTCTCCACCGCCGACACCAAAGCCGAGCGCACGCTTTTTCAGGAGCTCTCGCGGGCGCGGCCCGAAGTGGGCTTCCTGATGGAGGAGCGCGGCGCCATCGAGGGCAAGGACAAGACCAAGCGCTGGATTGTCGACCCCCTGGACGGCACCACCAATTACCTGCATGGCCTGCCCCACTGGGCGGTCTCGGTGGGCTTCGAGGAACGCGGGGAAATCATGGCGGCGGTCATCTATGACCCGGCGAAAGACGAGATGTTCTGGTCCGAGAAGGGGCGCGGCGCCTATGTCGACGACAAGCGGCTGCGTGTCTCGTCGCGCCAGAACCTGAACGAATCGCTGCTCGCCACCGGCATTCCCTGGCAGGGGCGCGGCGGCCACGCCGAAAGCCAGGCTGAAATCGCCGCCTTCGCACCACGCGTTGCCGGCATCCGCCGCTATGGCGCCGCCTCGCTGGATCTGGCTTACGTCGCCGCCGGGCGCTTTGACGGCTTCTGGGAAGACGGGCTGAGTGCCTGGGACATCGCCGCTGGAATATTGCTGGTGCGCGAAGCCGGCGGCATGATTACCGAAATCGACCAGGGTTCGCGCATGCTGGAGACCGGGTCGGTGCTGGCCACCAACACCAACCTGCATGACGACATGGCCCGGGTGATCCGCGAGGCGCGGAAAGAGTTGAAGAGCAAATCCTGAAAATTATCGCCAGCGGGCATGGTTGTGGCCAGGCGGTGTTGCCGCCAGAGCATTTTCCGGCCAGGTAGAATCATTTTGATGGCTCGTGATCGTCGGCTGGGCAGGCGCGCGGTGCGGCGCGATGCTCCCCCGAATTTGGCAGCATCGGGCAAACCGCGCAACGCACCCGGACGCCGATCACGAGCCACCGAAGGCAGGGTTCTCTTGTCCGGCGGCTGCGTTGAGCCCCTTGTCCGATGCCCCGCATCGCCCTGCGGAACCCGCCTAGCCACTGGACAACATAATCCCTGTCAAAAGGTTCTATCTGGCCGGAAAGTGCTCTAAGATGCCGCCATGGCAGGGAGCACACGCATTCGAGGCCGGGGGATATTTGGCGGCAGCATCACGCTGGCGCTGGTTGGTCTTCTTTTCCTGCACCCCGCGGTCTTTGCCCCCACAGTCTTTGCCCCGGTGGCCTTCGCTGATGAACTTCCGGCGGAAGACCCGCCCGTGGGCTGGCCGCTGCGCGACAGCGACAAGGCGCGCACGGAGCGCGAATTGCGGCGCCAGCGACCGCCAACCCCCCTGCCCCAGCGCAGCGAGGTAACCGACCGGGCGCTGGCCGCATGGGCGGGCGAGCCGCCATCCATACCATCCGAGTCCCGGGCGCTGGACCGCACACCCATGGCCGCCGGCGCGGTGGAGAGCCTGGAATTGCCTGCTGATAGCAACAACGCCGCCGCGCCTGCACGCATCGCATCGCCTGAAATCGCACCGCTCAAGCGCATCACCCCGCCGGTGCGCCATGAGCTGATCATCTATGCCCCCGGCGATTTCTCGATCAGCGTCGGCACCGCCGGGCGGCTGGCGCAAATGGCGATGCGGCTGCGCGGCACCCGCGACAGGATTTCCATCATTGCCCATTCTGGTACCGGGCCTGGCGACGCCCAAATTTCGACACACGAAGCCGTAAAGCTGTCGTTCAAGCGCGCCATGCTGGTGCGGCTTTACCTGATCGAGGAAGGCGTATCGCCCGACCAGATTGACCTCGAGGCCCTGCCCCGGGCCACAGACGATGGCCCGCCCGACCGGGTGGAAATTTCTCCTACCTCGAAGGCAGCCCGGCGATAGCGGAAATAATGTAAGCCGTTCAACCAGTTACGCGGCGGCAAAAAAGCGGCAGAGAGGTGCGTTGATGACCAAACCGAAGCGTTACCTGAGGCGCATGACCCTGTTCGTGGCGCTGGTTGCGGCGCTGGCGGCGGGCCTGGTGGTGCCGCTGAAGGATGCCTTCCTCGCCAATATCGTGATCAACGGGGTGATCATCGGAACGCTGCTGATCGGCATCGTTTTCATTTTCCGCCAGGTGCTGATGCTGAAGGGCGAAATCGCCTGGGTCGATAATTTCCGCCAACGCGACAAACCGGCGCCCGAGAGCGTCGCACGGCCGGTGCTGCTGGCCCCCATGGCGGCGCTGCTGGAAGGCGAGGACACCGCCATGAAGCTGTCTTCCCTGTCCATGCGCTCGCTTCTCGACAGCATTGCCTCGCGGCTCGACGAGGGGCGCGATATTTCCCGCTATCTGATCGGCCTGCTGATTTTCCTCGGGCTGCTGGGCACCTTCTGGGGGCTGCTGTCGACCATCGGCGCCATTGGCGATACCATCAATTCGCTGACCGTGGGCACCGGCGATCTGAACCTGATGTTCGACGATCTGAAGGCCGGGCTGGGGGCGCCGCTGGCCGGCATGGGCACGGCTTTTTCATCCTCGCTCTTCGGCCTCGCGGGTTCGGTGATCCTCGGCTTCCTGGATTTGCAGGCGGGCCAGGCGCAGAACCGCTTCTACAACGATCTGGAAGAATGGCTGTCAACCCAGACACGGCTGACCCGCGCCAGCGCCGCGATTGTCGAGAGCGAGGGCGATGCCGCGCCGGTCTCGGCCTACCTGACTGCGGTCCTTGAGCAATCGACCGACGGCATCGAGAAATTACAGCGCACCATCCGCCGTTCGGAGGAGAGCCGCAGCGAGACCAACGCCGCCATCCTGGCGCTGTCGGAGCGCCTCGCCGAACTCGCCGACAAGCAGGAAAAACTGGGCACGGGTCTGGAGAAAATGCTCGCCGGCACCGAAGCGGGCAGCGCCCTTGACGACGCCTCGAAGACCCATCTCCGCAATATGGATGTGCATCTGAAAATGATGCTGGAGAGCGAAAACAAGGGCCGCGACCGGCTGGTTGAAGATTTGCGCGGCGAGTTCAAGATGCTCGCCCGCACCATCGCCGCGCTGGTCGAGGACAAGGCGGCACGAAGCGGCAGCGGCAGCGGCGACGACGACGGCGGCAGCGACGGCGGCGGCGGCCTGATCCGGGTCAAACCGCGCGCCCGGACCAGGGAGTAGCAGCACTCCCATGGTCGCACGGCTTTCCCGCAGACGCATTGGATCGGACCATATCTGGCCGGGGTTTGTCGACGCCTTGTCCAGCCTTCTCCTGGTTATTATTTTCCTGCTGTCGGTCTTCCTGCTGGCGCAATTTTTTCTCGGACAGGCGCTGTCGGGCCGCGACGCGGCATTGGTAAAACTGAGCGACCAGGTCACCGAGCTTGGCACCCTCTTGCGGCTGGAGCGGCAGGCCAGCGCCGAGATGCGCCTCAGCGTCGGGCAATTGTCATCCAGCCTGCGCAACGCCAACCTGGACCGCGATGACATGGCGGCGCGCATCGACGAAATGGAGCGCCAACTGGAAGACGCCGAGCTGCGGCTGAGCCGCGCCCGGGATTCCGGCGAGGACACCGCCAATGCCCTGACCGACCTGCGCGCGCGCTACGCCACCACCTTTGACCAGCTCGCGGCGGAACGCTCGGAAGTGGCGCGGCTCAACGCCGGCTTAACGGCGCTGCGCCAGCAACTGGCGCGCATAGCGGCGGCGCTTGAGGCCTCGGAGGCCAAGGACCTGGAAAGCCATGCGGTGATCGCCGATCTGGGCAAGCGGCTGAACGTGGCGCTGGCCGCCAAGGTTGAGGAGCTGGCCGGTTATCGTTCGGAATTCTACGGGCGCCTTCGGCAGGTGCTGGGCGAGCGCGACGACATTCGTATCGAGGGCGATCGCTTTGTCTTCCAGTCAGAACTGCTGTTTGCCTCGGCCAGCGCCGACCTGGGCGCCGCCGGCCGCCAGGAGATGCGCAAGCTGGCCACCACGCTGCTGGAAATTTCCCGCGAAATTCCGACGGATGTGCAATGGATCCTGCGCATCGACGGCCACACCGACCCGGTGCCCATTTCAACCGACCGCTTTCCCTCGAACTGGGAACTCTCGACCCAGAGGGCAATATCGGTGGTGCGTTTCCTGATTGCCGAGGGCGTGCCGCCCGGGCGTCTGGCGGCCACCGGCTTCGGCGAATTTAAGCCGCTGGTCCCCGGCTCAACGCCCGAGGCTCATCGCCGCAACCGCCGCATTGAAATGAGATTCACCCAGAGGTAGGGCCCCCGTTAATTAGGGACAGTATCGCGTGACGCAGTGGAGCGGGGTCGATCAGTCAATTAAATATATACTGTCCCTAATTAACGCTGTCCCTTCATCGTCATTCGCCGCCAAGGCGCATCACGCAAAGAGGATCGGCGAATCCAGCAGCGCCGGAGCAACGGTCAATCGTCTCTGTTGAAGAGAGGGGTTCTTTTTTGCCTCTCCTCTCGGGGCAACGAAAGAAACCTGCACGGTAGAAAGTTGAGGAGCAAAAGGGCGCGGCAGACCTAAAGCCCTCGCCCTTGAGGGAGAGGGTTGGGAGAGGGTGTAAAATGAACACGCGTCACTCGCCGCCAAGGCACTAAAAGCCTGCTACCTGCCGTGCAAGTTTTTTACAAGTTCCAGCACAGCGGCAGCTTCAGGAGAAGCCCGATCCGAGAAATTCGCAATATCCTCCACCGCCAGCTGCCGCGCCGGTAAAACCAGTGGCGGCAAGGCAAAGGCGAACGCCAGAAAAACCAATAAGTGCCTGATAGTCATGGTCAAGATCCCGTATCCGGTTAATCTATGACCTCCCTTGCCGCGTTGGTCTCACAGGCGCGGCGAAAATGCAACCTGTATTTGCGGGAACGGCGCGCACCGCATTATGGTGACCCGAAACGGGACAATCGCCGCTTGCGCTCAGTCGCCCGTCGCTTGCGCCCGCCCACCGCCTTATTGCGCGGCTTCGGCCTGGAATTGCTGGCCGGCGAGGCGCGCATAAAGCCCGCCACCCGCCAGCAGCTCGGCGTGGGTGCCCTGGGCCACCACACGGCCCTCATCCAGCACAACAATGCGGTCGGCGGCCTGCACCGTGGCCAGCCGGTGGGCGATGACCAGCGTCGTGCGGTCTTTCATCAGCTCCTCCAGGGCCGCCTGGACCTTGCGCTCGGCCTCGGTATCCAGGGAAGAGGTCGCCTCGTCCAGCAGTAACAGCGGCGCATTCCTGAGGATAGCCCGGGCGATGGCCAGCCGTTGCCGCTGCCCGCCAGAAAGCCGCACCCCGCTCTCGCCGAGATAGGTATCGATGCCGTTCGACAATCCGTTGACGAAATCGGTGCATTGGGCAGCGGCCAGCGCCTGCCAGACCTCGTCGTCACTGGCCTCCGGGCGGCCAAAACGGACGTTGCCCATCACCGAATCGGCGAAAATAATCGTCTCCTGCGGCACGATGGCCATGGCAGACCTGAGCGCATGGGGCAAAACCTGGGAGATATCCACGCCGTCCAGCGTGATGCCGCCCTTTTGCGGGTCGAAAAAGCGCAACAGCAGTTGCAGGGTCGTCGATTTTCCCGCTCCTGAAGGGCCGACCAGCGCCACCGTCTCGCCGGGCCTCAGCCGCATCGAGAAATCCTCCAGCGCCCAGATGTCCGGCTTCGAGGGATAGGCGAAGAAAACGCCCTCGAAGGCAACCTCGCCGGTCACCCGCGCCGGTAGCGGCAAGGGATTTTCCGCCACCGGCAAATGCTCCTGCACCTCCAGCAATTCGGCAATGCGGCCAGCGGCCCCGGCGGCACGCTGCAGCTCGCCATATACTTCAGCCAGGGCGCCCACACCGCCGGCGATCAGCACCGTCAGCGCCATGAAGGAGGCCATCTCGCCGCCGGTCATTTCGCCGCTGATTACCCCCTTGGCCCCCTGCCACAGCCCCATGTCGATGCCGCCGAAAATAACCAGTATCACCAGCGCCATCATCCAGGCGCGGGCGATGATGCGCCGCCTCGCCACCCTGTAAGCGGCCTCAACGGCGTTGCCGAATCGCTCTTTTTCTTCCTTTTCGCGGGTAAAGGCCTGGACAATCTGGATGGCGCGCAGGGCCTCGTCGGCCATGGCGCCAATGCCGGCGATGCGATCCTGGCTGGTGCGCGAGAGCTTGCGCACCCGGCGGCCATAAACGACCAGCGGGATCACCGCCGCCGGCACCACCAGGGCGATAATGCCGATCAGCCGCGGGCTGATCTGAAACAGCAGAAAAACGCCGCCGACCAGCATCAGCGCGTTCCTGAGCGCCACCGACAGCGATGAGCCGACCACGTTCTGGATCAGCGTGGTGTCCGCGGTCAGCCGCGAGGCGATCTCGCCGGGTCGGTTTTCCTCGAAAAAAACCGGCGCCTGGTGGAGCAAATGCTCATGCACCGCCTTGCGGATATCGGCGACCACGCGCTCGCCCAGGAGGGTGACGAAGAGGAAGCGGAAAAAAGTGCTGACCGCCAGGACCACCACCAGGGCAAAGAAAATGATGAAATAGATGTCGATTTCGGTGGCGTCCTGGGCGGCAAAACCCTGGTCAATGATGGGCTGCAACAGGCGGAACATGGCCAGCGTCGTGCCGGCGGCGATGACCAGCGAAATCACCATGCCCACCAGCAGCCCCTTGTAGGGCAGCATGAAGCGGAAAATCGTGGAGAGGCTGCCCAGTTTCCCGGCGGACGGACCCGCGCTCCCGGCGGAGGGACCCTCGCTCCCGGTGGACAGCGACTCCTCGCCGGGTTTTCCCTGATCCGCCTTGTTCATGTCATATGCCTCCCTGCAGGCCCCGGCCGCCGCACCCGGAATTCAGCGCCGCATCGCCGTCATATAAGCCTTCCGCCACGGCCCTGCAATGGGCGGCTCGAACATCTCCGGGGCATACCAGCTATTCGAAACAGCCCTTGCCTTTCGCCCCCAGCGCGGCTATATACCCGCCTTCCAGTTCATGGGCCAAATCCAGGGGCAAAATGCCGCCTTGGACAAGAGTGAAAAGACCATGCAGAAAGACATTCACCCCGACTATCACATGATCAAGGTTGTGATGACAGACGGCTCGACCTTCGAAACCCGCTCAACCTGGGGCGAGGAAGGCAAGGCATTGCATCTGGAAATCGACCCCACGTCGCACCCGGCCTGGACCGGCGGCGGCCAGCATCTGGTCGATACCGGAGGCAAGGTGGCGCGCTTCAAGGACCGCTTCGGCGACTTCAAGCTGAGAAAATAATTAGACTCTTTTTTTTATCCCTCAAACGCCGGGCGCAGGCATCCGCCTGCTTGGCTTTCCTCGCATAAGCTCGGGCGGCCAGTCGGCCTTGCCTCAATCCTTCGGATTTCGGGATTTTGTGGTTCCTCAATCTCGTCCTTTGGCTGCCGGGCGCCTTTTTCTTATTTCTGCGCTGCCTTGTAGTCCCTGATCTGGGAATTCAGGCGGGTGGCCAGCGCTTCCTCCAGGTCCACTGAATCGTCATACAGCGCCATCAGTTTGGCCTTTGCCCTGATCCGGGCCCTCCTGGCCTTTTGCCTTTCCTGCCCTTGGGGTCATCGGCGTCAGTGCCCAGCGCCTCGACCTGGCCGTCAATACAGTCCCGGTATTCCACCAGCGCTGCCTGGTAGCCCTTTACCGCGCCCACCCCCGCCATTATCTGGTCACGGCTGGCGGTGCGGCCTTCAGGCAGCGGCGGCGTATGGGGCAACAGGCATTCCGCGGCGGCCGGCGCGGCCAGAAAGGTAACAGCGGCAATTGTCATCAGGCGTAGGGAACCAAGCATTTTTTATCCTTTTTTTGTCGCCTCCGGGCAGCGGGAACAGGCCAGAGGCGGGTCGCCGGACTATAGCAAACAGTTGCTGCGGGGAAAAAGCGGGAATAGCCCTCCAATAGGCACGATTCCGCTTTTTTCAAGCCCTTGCGGGGGCCCCATTCATCCCCAGATTCATATGGACCGGGTGCCTTTTGGGCCCGGAAAATGAACCGTCCGGCTGCTGAAGCCGGGCAAAACCAAGAAGCAAACATTGCTCAAATGAGAGGATATTTGTGATGAGACATTATGATTTTTCCCCCCTGATGCGTTCCGCGATCGGCTTTGACGACCTGTTTCGCCTGACCGACTCGCTGGGCCGCGGCGACAAGGCCGAGCTGGCCTACCCGCCCTACAACATCGAGAAAACCGGCGACGATGCCTATCGCATCTCCATGGCCGTGGCCGGCTTTTCCGAGGACGAACTGGAAGTGACGGTCAAGGAGGACATGCTGGTGATAGAGGGCCGGGCCACCGAGGCGGCGGAAGAGGAAGAGAAGACCTTCCTGCACCGCGGCATCGCCAAACGTGCCTTCGAGCGCCGCTTCCGGCTGGCCGACACCATCCGCGTGACCGGTGCCGGCTTTGAGAACGGCCTGCTGAACGTGGAGTTGCTGCGCGAGATTCCCGAGCACCGCAAACCGCGCATCATCGAGATTGGCGCCGGCAAAATCGCCAAGGTGATCGAGGGCGAAAGAGCCGCCTAGAAAGCGGCCGGTGAGAATGAAAGAGGCGGGCTCCTGGTCGGGGCCCGTTTTTTTGTTGCGCCCCCTCTCCCGCTCCTGCCTTGGCCCTCTCCCTCAAGGGAGAGGGTTGGGTTGCGGATCGACAAAAAAATGAGCCGCCCGGGAAGGCGGCTCAGTACAAGGGAGGCGTCACATAGAGATAAATCTCTATGACGCCACTCTAGCACCGACGCCTTAATAAGAGATTAACAAGCTATTAAATTGTAACTGTTTTCTCCAGACGTTACCCAAAGCGGGCTTCATGCCTTGAAAACAGCGTCGGCGGCGTTCTTGCTGGCGCGCTTGCTGGTCGCCATGGCCTCTGCCCGGGCGATTTCCGCCCCCAGGCGCGCCGCCCTGTCTTCCGGCTCCTCTATGGACAATGCTGAAAGATCCTGGCCCTCAAGCGCTTCAAGCGCATCGGTCTTCTTTGCAGTAAATTCATCAGGCTCCATGAATGCCCTCCTCTCCCCTGCCCCCGGCCATCGCATATCACGGATATCGCGCGGCATATTGCAAAGATCGCTCCCAAGGGTCAATATACCCGCAACGCGAGGGGGCGTCAGGCCGTAATGGCCTTGGGGGAGCAAGTCAGTATGGAAGTGATCGAGATAAAGGGCTTCGGCAATGCCGACGTCCTTGCCCCTGCGACCCGTGAAACACCGGTGCCGGAGGCGGGCGAGGTATTGATTGAAGTCGCGGCGGCGGGGGTCAACCGCGCCGATTGTCTGCAGCGCATGGGGAAATATCCACCACCACCGGGGGTCAGCGATATTCCCGGGCTGGAAGTGGCCGGCACCGTGGCCGCCATTGGCAAGGATGTGCTGGAGATCAAAGAGGGCGACGCGGTGATGGCGCTGGTCGCCGGCGGCGGCTATGCAAGCCATTGCGTGGCAGCCGAGGAATGCGTGCTGCCCATACCCGCGGGGTTGAGCATGACCGAGGCGGCGGCGGTGCCCGAGACTTTCTTTACGGTGTGGAGCACGGTGTTCAACCGCGCCTACCTGGACGAAAGCGAGACCCTGCTGGTGCATGGCGGCTCGTCGGGCATCGGCACGGCCGCCATCCAGCTTGCCAAGGCGTTCGGGGCGCGCGTTTTCGTGACCGCCGGCTCGCACGAGAAATGCGCCTATTGCCGGGAGCTGGGCGCCGACGCAGCGATAAATTACAAGTCCGCCGATTTTGTGAAAGAGGTGGCGGGATTGACCGATGGCAAGGGCGTGGACGTGATCCTGGATATGGTGGCCGGCGATTACGTGCCGCGCAATATCGCCAGCCTGGGCGAAAACGGGCGCATCGTGATGATCGCCTTCATGGGCGGTACCAGCGCTCAAATCAACCTGGTGCCGTTTCTCCTGAAGCGCATCTCGCTGACCGGCGCCGGGCTGCGCGCCCGCTCGAATGCCTTCAAGGGGGCCATAGCCGAAGACCTGAAGGCTTTTGTCTGGCCAATGTTCGAGCAGGGCAAAATCAAATCGATCATTGACAGCACTTTCCCGCTGGCGGAAGCCGGCGAAGCCCACAAGCGCATGGAATCAAGCGCTCATATGGGCAAGATCGTGCTCACGGTCTGAGGCGCTAGGCCTCGCCCAGACATTCCTGGATGGTTTTTGCCAGCACGGCCCTGGTGAAAGGCTTGCGCAAAATGCTGATGTTGGTGGAGGGCCGCTGCCGCCCGGAGGCCCGCTTTTCGGGAAACCCTGACATGAAGAGGCAGCGCAGTCCGGGAACCATGGCGCGCGCCGCCGCCGCTATCTCTTCGCCGCTCATACCCGGCATCACCATGTCGCAGAGCAAGAGATCAATATCGTCATGGGCCTCTATCAGGCCAAGCGCATCTTTCCCGCCCTCCGCCACCAGAACGCGGTAGCCCAGAACCTCAAGGTTGGTGACCACGACGTCGCGCACATCCCTCTGGTCCTCGACCACCAGAATGGTCTGGGTTCCGTTTGCCGCTTTGATGGCCTGGGGGGCGGCCACCGCCCCCGAGACGCCGTCCTGGTCCTCCGTGATGGGCAGCAAGATGTCCACGACAGTTCCTCCACCCAACTCCGAACTGATTTTCATGCTGCCGCCAAATTGCTCGGCGAAGCCGTAAACCATGCTCAGCCCCAGGCCCGAGCCCTGCCCAACTTCCTTGGTGGTGAAGAACGGCTCCATCGCCCGCTCTTTCACTTCTTCGCTCATGCCGGTGCCGGTGTCCCAGACCCGGATACGCACCATGCCTCCGCCTTCCCCACCCGCAGCCACCACCGCCGCGCCAACGCCAAAGACGCCGCCTTCGGGCATGGCGTCGCGGGCGTTGATCGCCAGGTTCAGGATGGCGCTTTCCAGTTGCGCGGGATCCAGAACTGTCTGGGGCAGAGAGTCAGGGAGAGAATCCGTCAGCTCGATTTTTTCGCCCAGGGTGCGTTCCAGAATATTGGTCATGCCCTTGATGATGCCCACGGCGTCAACGGACCGCGATTCCATTATCTGGTTTCTTGAAAAAGCCAGCAGGCGCCGGTTCAAATCAGCGCCACGCTCCGCTGCCTGCAGCGCCAGGTCCAGTTGTTTGCTGGTGTCTTTGCCCTGCGCCATCCGCTCTACGGCAAATTCCAGGTTACCCAGCACAACCGCCAGAATATTGTTGAAGTCATGGGCGATGCCGCTGGTCAGTTGGCCGACCGCCTCCATTTTTTGCGCTTGCCGCAGTTGCATCTCGGTGCGGCGCTGCTCGGTAATGTCCTCGCCCGAACAAAGCATCCCGACTGCCTTGCCGGCCTCGTCCCGGATTGCCCGGTTGTGCCATCTGGTAAGCAGGTGCCTGCCCGTCCGGGTCACCACCGTCACCGTGTTCGCCTCAATCTCCTCGCCGTTATCCGCAAGCCAGTCCAGATACCATTGATATCGATCTTCGCGCTCGTCTTCCGGTGCAAAGGTCTCGAGCCACATCTTGCCGACCACCTCCTCGTCCGCGCATTCCAGTGTGCGGCGGGCGGTCTCGTTCATCAGGGTAATGTGCCCTTCCGCATCCAGCGCCATGATCATCGACCCGGCAATATTCAGATAGTCCTCGGCTTGCCTCTTCTCGCGTCGGGCGACCTCTTCAGCATGCGTTTGCTCGGTGATGTCCTGAACGGTTCCAACCATCCTGATCGGCATACCCTGATCATCGCGGTAAACCTCGGCGCGCTCCCGCAAAACCCTGACCACATCATTTGCCAGGACGATACGGTGGTCGACTAGATACGGTTTATCGTCATCCAGAGCAGCTTTTACCGCGGCGTCAACCCTAGCCCTGTCGTCCGGATGTAGATAATCCTTGAAAATTTCATAACTTGGCGTGATCTCGTGTGGGACCAAATCGAATATGCGGAAGTTTTCGTCCGACCATGAAATCTTGTCGTTCGGGATATCCCATTCCCAGCTTCCTATGTGGGCAATACGCTGGGCATTCGCCAGACCGGCTTCGCTCTTTCGCAACGCCGCTTCAGCTTCTTTTCTTTCGGTCAGGTCGTGCAGCGTGGCGGTAAAGATTTTTTCGCCGCCAACCTCGATCCGCGATATGGAGGCCTCGGCGGGAAACTCGCTTCCGTCCTTTCTCAGGCCTGTTATTTCCGACCGCGCCGAGCCCATGCGACGCGGCCGCTTTGACTGTTCGAAGCCCGCCATATGCGCGCCATGCACCTTGCGGCTGCGCTTGGGCAGCAGCATTTCGATAGGCTTGCCGATAACCTCGTCAGCGGCATAGCCAAAAATAACTTCAGCACCGCCGTTGAAAATCTGGATGCATCGGTCTTCGCCCACCGACACCACCGCATCGATGGCGACATCCAGAATTCCCGACAACCGGGCTTCCTGCCGACGGGCGGCCTTCTCGGCTTCCTCGCGCAGCAAAATCGGGGCGCTGATCTGGCGAAAAAGAAAAACCCCGATCAACAGGATAAGGGCGCCGCCAAAGGCACTGAGGATGGCCGCATCGACGAAGGGCTGGCGTATTTCTGCAAGATCGATCTTGGCGACAAGCCCCAGGTTCAAATTAGCAACGGGTTCATAAGCTGCCAAAACGATGATGCCAACATAATCGGGGGCCGTGACGGTGCCAGACTCGCCCAGAAGAGCACGGCGCATCGGTTCCGCAAGTTCCGAATCCCAAGGCACCACGAATTCTGACTGTTTGCCCGACCGGTCCCCGCTGGCGAGGAAAGATATTTCCGCTCCATTACGTGAGGCCAGCACGAACTCGCCACTCTCCTTAAAGCCCGCGTAATGTTCGAAAGCGTTAAGGACCCGGGTCATGGTGGCGGCATTTGCACCAAGCGGATGGCCGCCATCGATTGGTTCATCGTCTGACCGGACCATTCCTGCCAATAAGCGCGCCTGCGCCTGCGCCACCCCGACCAAGCGTGCCTTTTCGGCATCCATGGAGACGTCGTAAAGGGTGAGTATCGACACACCGGCAATGGCGACGGCGACCAGCGCCATTACTCCAACGAGGAGAAAAAGGCGTGATTTGTCTTTTTGGCGGGGGGATATCCCGGGTTTGCTCATACTTGTTATTCAATACTGCGCAATAAAATCGGCGTCCTCACAGACAAATTAGCGCAAAATGTAAGGAAGGAAAGGCGGTTTTGCGGATCATTCGCATCTCCACATCATTTTCCCGCTGACATTCACCCAGACTACTGTTAAAAGGCCGGTGACCGGTTTACCGCCGGATTTCAAAAGCCATGAAACGCGGTGAATGGTTGAAATTCCCCCTAGGGACGGATTTCAGTCGGTGCCTTGTATTCCGGGCACCTTGTATTCCGTAAGGCTAGGGGCCTTGGATTCCGTAAGGCCAGGGAACGAACGCGCGGGACCATAGCGCCCGGCAGAATTGAGGAGAATCGAGCATGGCACTGCCACTGATGCCCATGGCGACCGCCGTATGGCTGGTCGATAATACGACGCTTACCTTCAAGCAGATCGCGGGCCTGTGCGGGCTGCATGAGCTGGAAGTACAGGGCATAGCCGACGAGACCGTGGGCTTCAATATCGTCGGGCTGGACCCCACCCTGAACAGCCAGCTTACGCGCGACGAAATTGCCCGCTGCCAGGCCGACCCCACTGCCGAATTGCAGCTTCTGGAGGACGAAGTGCCGGCCAAGCTGCGCACCAAGGGCCCGCGTTATACGCCGGTTTCCAAACGCCAGGACAAGCCCGACGCCATTGCCTGGCTGTTGCGCAACCACCCGGAAATTTCGGACGCCCAGGTGTCGAAGCTGATTGGCACGACCAAGCCGACCATCCAGGCGATCCGCGACCGCAGCCACTGGAACATCCAGAACATCAAACCGCTGGACCCGGTGGCGCTGGGCCTGAGCACGCAGATTGATCTGGACGAGATCGTGCTTAAAGCCGCCAAGAGAGTGGCGGCGCAGGTGGCCAAGGAAGAAAAGGCCGCGGCGAAGGCGGCCAAAGCGAAGGTAGCCAAGGAAGCTGCTGCCACCAAGGAAGATGTTGCTCAGGAGGCCAGCGCGGAGACACCCGCGGAGACGCCCCTTGACGCAGTGGCGGAGGTCTCGGGCGAGGCCACGGAAGTGGCAGCAGTGGCGGAGGCGGAGACGGCATCAGAGGCGGAGGAGACGCCTGCGGAACCCGTTACCGAGCCGGTTGCTGAAACCAGCGCCGAGCCCGCGACCGAGGTTGCTACCGAAGTCGATGCGGGAGATGATGCGGGAGACGGGGCCGCACCCGAGGTCGATGCCGAGGCAGAGGAGAGCGAAGCGATCACGGCGGGTTAAAATCCGCGGGTCAAAGTCCGCTGGACCCCGCGGGTCAATGTCTGCTGGTCAGTTCGATCTGTTCTTTCAGTCGGAGTTTTTCGCGTTTCAGTTCGGATATCCTGATGAAGTCGGGGTTAGGTCTCTGGCTCTCTTCGACAATAACCGCGTCCAGAGACGCATGCTGCTGTGACAGTATGTTGACTTCGGCGCGTGCTCCCATACCCGAATTCTCCTGTTCGTTGATTTTAGCGCCCAGTTCCCTGACCAGAGCAAAACGGGGCTAATGTGCGAATCTGAGCATATTTAAGCGCGCTTGTCACGGGCAGGGGCTGAACCAAGGGCGCGGGCTGAACAGGACCGGATGGCCGAAACCGCCATTTTCGGCCAATTTGGCACGACTCGGAGCGGGCGGCGGCTGCAGCCTGCGGCGAAATGGCTCATTTTCAGGGCGATCCTAGGTTTTCGGTCGCTTTTGTGCTACAATTCGCTGCTTTTTCGGAAAACTTCCAGCGTAAATTTGTCATGGGATAGCCTATGAATTTGGAAGAGATAGAAGTCGAATCTGCACTCGTCCGTATGAAACAGGAACACCGCGACCTTGATGACGCCATTGTGGCGCTTGGCGTTACGGGGACCTTTGACCAGCTTCAGGTCCAGCGGATGAAAAAGCGCAAGCTTGTGCTGAGAGACGAAATATCACAGTTCGAGACACGGCTCCTGCCTGACATCATCGCCTGAAGCAGGGATTTTGTATGTGGGTTAATCGGCCGGACACCGCGCAGCACCGCCGCGCCGGGGTTTTTGGCTGCGCGGTCTCGCCATAGTAAAGAAAAACCGTCACTCCGGGCCAATCGAAGCCAGGCAGGCGAAGATTGAGACCCGGAGTCTATTGCCCTATCCAGCAACCTCGGTGTTTTCAATGGACCCCGGATACTTCTTGCGCGACGCGCCTTGGCCGGGGTAACGACGATGCTGGTCTCGCCATGTGGGCAGGTCACGCAAAGACGGTCTGCGAGTGACGAGAAAGAAAAAAAAGAAAAACCTATTCGTCCTTGCCCTGGCGCTTGTGCTCATACATGCGGGCGTCGGCATGGGCCAGGGCCTCGGACGCGTCCTGGCCGGGGGTGAAGCTGTGCACGCCGTAGGCGATGCTGACCGGCACGTCCTTGCCTTCCCACTGCAACGGATTTTCGGCGATAATCTGCATCAGGCTTTCGGCCTTCTCGGTGGCCTCTTCTTCTTCGGTCTGCACCAGCAAGAGCCCGAACTCGTCTCCGCCCAGCCGCCCGACCATGTCGGTGTCGCGCACGTTCCTGACCAGCAGCCCGGCCACATGCACCAGCGCCGCGTCGCCGGCGCCATGGCCGTAAGTGTCGTTCAGCGACTTCATGTCGTTGAGGTCGAGGAAGACCAGGCTGGAGGAGGTTCCGTAGCGCTCGGCAAAGGAGATCAGCCGCGATATCTCGCGCACAAAGGCGCGGCGGTTAGGCACCGGCACCAGGGGGTCCATGTCAACCAGCTGCTCAAGCTCGGCCAGCCGCTGATGCGCGACCTCCAGCTCCTGGCGCAGGTCATTGACCTCTTCCATCAGGGCGGTGATGGCGCCGCGAACCTTGTCGCTCATCTCGGCGGGAGACATGCCCATGATCGACAGGGTGTCGCTGACCCGGCGCGCGGTCCTGACCGCCTCCGCGCGCTTCGAGCGACGCGCGGGCGCAGCGGGGGTCGCGCCGCTGGTTTGTCCGACCCCCCGGGTACCGCCAACTTTCATGATAAAACCGCCAAATTAAGGCCACTACACATCATCTGCGGCCTCTGTAGGGTATACTTGCCACATTTTGTGCCGCGATCAATGATTTAGTGCGATTGCGCAGCCTTGCCACCCTGCCGGCGCCGCTCCCGCGCCCGGCAAAACCCCCCGGCGACCCCCGGTGATCCACTGAAAGCTGTTGCGCGGGGCGGCCCCGGCTCTATACTCCCGCTCTTTCCGGGGTCTCACGCCCCGCCAAGTGACAAGCGCGCGAGAAGAGAGGCCCGAATATGTCTGCGGACAATAGCAATGTGGACAATGCCAAAGTGGACAATGCCAAAGTCGCCATCCTGATGGGCAGCCAGTCGGACTGGCCGGTCATGAAACGCGCGCGCGATGTGCTGGCAGAGTTGGGCGTGGCCAGCGACGCCCGGGTTATTTCCGCCCACCGCAAGCCGGCGCGGCTGCATGAGTTTATGGACGAGGCCGAGGCCGCCGGGATACAGGTTTTCATCGCCGGGGCCGGGCTGGCCGCGCATCTGCCCGGCGTGGTCGCTTCGCTGACCATCCGCCCGGTGCTGGGTGTGCCGCTTGAGGCAGGACCGCTAAAGGGCAAGGACGCGCTTTATTCCATCGTCCAGATGCCCGGCGGCATTCCCGTGGGAACGCTGGGCATCGGCGGCGCCGGGGCCAAAAACGCCGGCCTTCTGGCCGCCGAAATCCTGGCGCTGGCCGACCACGGCCTGGCCCAAAGGCTGAAAGACTGGCGCGCCAGCCAGGCGGAAGGCCTGCAGGAAATACCGCAGGACTAGGCAGGGAAGGAGTGCGCGGCGGCCTCGCCTTTCCTCGATAAAGACGCCAGACCACGCAGCCAGAAGTCACATGAAAGGCCCTATCGCCGCGCCTCGGGGTAGCGCAGCTTGCCCAGGATGCGGGCGATGTTGGGCAAATCACCAGTCTTGTCGCGCAGCTTCGCCTTCACTTTTTCGATACTCATCACATTGTCGATGCGGCGGGCAAGGAAGGCGGCGGTCTCGGCGTAATCCTCGCTCTCGTCCTGCAGCCAGACCAGGAGGGTCGAGGAATAGACGCCCGAGAGGATCGCCCGCTTGGTGTAATGATTATAGTCGGTGGCGGTATCGCCGGCGGCGCGCCACATGGCATCGGCGGTGCGCCACAGCGCCCGCACGCCAAGTTCGGCGTGGCCGGGCATCGCGACCCAGGTGACGGTGCGCCGCACCGCCTCGCGGTGCTCGTCATTCAGCGCCAGCCGCACCTGAACAGCGGTGGTGATGCGGTCGCGGATGCGCATTTTATCCAGCTTCATTTTGCTCAGCCTGGCGGTCATGCGGGTGTCCAGCCGCTGCAGGTAATAGTCCACCATGTCGCTGGTGCCGCCGGGAAAAGCCAGCCGGGCGAAGGCTTCGGTGACGCCGGCATCGGCCGCGCCCCTGCGCATCGCCTTTTCGCCCCAGCCGTCAAAAGGCACATGCACCAGCGCCGCGTCGAGAATGGCGTCGCGCATCTCGTCGGGCGTCTTGTCGGACTCTTTTCGGGCGTTCTTGCGCGGTTTTTTCGCCGATTTCGTGGTTTTGGCCATGGTTTTTCCTTTATGCCGCGATTATAGGGCGAATCGCCCGCACATGCGAGGAGCGAAATGGCGCAGACCAACGGTCACGGCGACGCGGTTTCCCGCCCTTTTTCGGGTGCTGGTACCGAAAATTAAGGTTTTCTGCTATACTGCGTGGCCCGCAGGCTCGGTGGGGACGAAATCTGCCTGATAAACGCAGAAAGCGCTTCACAGGGCCATAGTGGTCTGATATCAACGCGCGGCGCTAGAGAGAGCCTTCCGGGAACAATGGATTTCGGGAGAATGGTAAGGAAAGACGGTTTTTATGCAGGTTATTGTTCGCGACAATAATGTCGACCAGGCCCTGAGGGCGCTGAAAAAGAAATTGCAGCGCGAGGGCGTGTACCGCGAGATGAAAATGCGGCGTTTCTATGAAAAGCCATCGGAAAAGCGGGCCCGTAACCAGGCCGCCGCCGTGCGCCGCGCCAGGAAGCTGGACCGCAAGCGCGCCGAGCGTGACGGCGTCCGCTGATCGCATAAATCCCGATAAATTCGAAATGGCCGCTTGATTTCCGGGCGGCTTTTTTGTTGCCTGATGCACAGGATACAGAAGAGCCAGCAAGAGTGCCAGAAAGAGGAGCCTGCCCGGTGACCGCAAGCGTGACCACAAGAGAATACCAGCCCATCCCCCTGCCCCACCGCATGACACACAGCGACGCTGAAATGCTGGCCCGGGCGACGGACTTTTACGCCCTGATGCAACAGCGCCATACCTGCCGCTTTTTTGATGACCGCCCGGTAGGCCGCGAAATTATTGACCAGTGCCTGCTGGCCGCCGGCACGGCGCCGTCGGGGGCCAACCGCCAGCCCTGGCATTTCGCCCTGGTTCAAAGCCCCGGGGCAAGAAAGCGCATCCGCAGCGAGGCCGAGGCGGAAGAGCGCGCCTTCTATGCCGGCAAGGCGGGCAAGGACTGGCTGGAGACCCTGGCGCCATTGGGCACGGATTCCGACAAGCCTTTTCTGGAGACTGCCGCCTGGCTGATCGTGGTATTCGCACAGCGCTACCTGGTGGGCGATGACGGCAGCAGGCACAAGAATTACTATGTGCCCGAATCGGTAGGCATCGCCACCGGCATGCTGATTACCGCGCTGCACAACGCCGGGCTGTCCTGCCTGACCCACACGCCCGCGCCCATGGGCTTTTTGAACGAGATTTGCCGGCGCCCCGATCACGAAAAGCCCGAGATGATACTGGTGGTCGGCCACCCGGCGGCGGACGCCACCATTCCCGCCGCGGCGCTGGACAAGAAAACGCTGGCGGAAATCTCGTCAACTGTTTGAAGGGCGCTCTGAACCAGTGGTGGATATGACCGACATATTGCTGCGCCACTTTCCCCGCCTGTTGCACTGGCTGGGCCGCCTGACCGGCGCCAACCGGGAAGCCGAAATGGCGCTCTTGGATATCCTCTGCGACACCGGGTGCGCCAGCATCGACGTGGGGGCGAAGACCGGCATGTACAGCTACCGGCTGCTGGCCCATTCGGCGGCGGTGACGGCGTTCGAGCCCAACCCCGACCATGCGCGGCTGCTGCGGGCGGTCTTTGGCGGGCATATTGAAATACACGAGACAGCCTTGTCCGACAAGGAAGGCACCGCCACCCTGCGCCTGCCGGCGGCGGAATCCGGCATGCTGAAAGCGGGGCGCGGCACCATTGAAGAGGCCAACGCCCTTGCCGACATGGGCGGCGCGGCGAAGAGTTTTCAGGTCGCCACCCGGCGGCTGGACGATTACGCCATTGCCGATGTGGGCTTCATCAAGATCGACGTGGAGGGGCATGAAATGGCGGTGCTGCATGGCGCCTCTGAGACCATTCGGCGCTGCCGTCCGCGCCTGCTGGTGGAGGCCAACGACACCCACGCGCCGGGCGCGGTTGACCGGCTGGCGGAATGGGCGGAGGCTGCGGAATATGATGTTTTTTATCTGTCGGGGAACGCGCTGCATTCATTGAGCAACAACGGACGCCCGCCGGAGACAATCGAAAACTTCATTTTGCTGCCCGGGGAAAACGAACAACTGGCCGAGGCCATCCGCGCCCGCCTGGCCGGCAAATAATCAGGATAGCGCCATGACATGGATTAAAAGCATTTCGCCCGAAGCAGCCGAAGGGCGGTTGAAGACAATCTACGACCGCGTGAAAAGCCCGGCGCGCCCGGATGGCACGGGAGGCAAGGTGGATAACATCCTGATGGCCCA
>JACZSK010000148.1 GCA_022574255.1 Pseudomonadota bacterium | reverse complement strand
ACTCGTCATTCGCCGACCCGCTCTGCGTGAAGCGCCTGGGCGGCGAATCCAGTCTTTCTTGTTATGCAGGGACAGGAAGCAAGCTGGACTCGCCGATCAAGTCGGCGAGTGACGAAAGGAAAAAGGGAATCGGCGAGTGACGAAAAAAAGAGAATCGGCGAGTGACGAAAGAAAGGGAGCCCGGAGTGACGAATTCCTTTATTCGCCCCCTCACCTTCCCGCCGTTTTTGCGTGATGCGCCTTGGGCACTTCCCTCTCCCTCAAGGTAGAGGGTGTTCATAAAAAACCAGGCGGAGGCCGTGCCCGCCTTGGTGATGCCGTTGCCCTCGCGCGCGACGCGCTCTTCCTTGATGCCCTCGGCCAACAGGAATGCCAGGTCGAGCGCCTGGCTGGCGTTGAGGCGCGGGTCACAGTGGGTGTGATAGCGGTCCGAGAGCTTCTCTTCGGTCAGCGCCATGGCACCGCCGGTGCATTCGGTCACATCCTGGCCGGTCATCTCAAAATGCACGCCGCCGGCATGGGTGCCCTCGGCGCTGTGAATCTCGAAGAAGCTGCGCACTTCGCTGAGGATGCGGTCGAAAGGCCGGGTTTTCAGCCCGATCGAGGATTTTATGGTGTTGCCATGCATGGGGTCCGACGACCAGACGACGACGCGCCCTTCAGCGGTGATGCGGCGCAGCAACGGCGGCAGGCCATCGGCAATCTTGTCGGAGCCATAGCGGCAGATCAGCGTCATCCGCCCTGGCTCATTCGCCGGGTTGAGCCTGTCGATCACGCGCAGCAGGTCGTCGGCCTTGGTGCCGGGGCCAACCTTGACCGCCAGCGGGTTGCCGACACCGCGCAAAAACTCGACATGGGCTTCGTCCACGTTGCTGGTGCGATAGCCGACCCACAGCATATGCGCTGAAGTGTCGTACCAGTCGCCGGTGGTGGAATCGATGCGCGTCATCGCCTCTTCGTAATACAGGTGTAATGCCTCGTGCGAGGTGTAGAAATCCGTGCCCTGCAACTCGGGCATGGTCTCGGGATCAATGCCACAGGCGCGCATGAAGTCAATTGCCTCGTTCAGCCGTTCGACCATCTCCTCATAGCGCGCCGCGCCCGGCGAATCCTTGATGAATTCCAGGTTCCAGCGATGCACCTGGTGCAGGTTGGCATAGCCACCCTGGGCGAAGGCGCGCAACAGATTCAAGGTTGATGCCGACTGTAAATAGGCGCGCAGCATGCGCTGGGGGTCGGGCCTTCGGCCTTCAGGCGTGAACTCCATTTTGTTGATGATGTCGCCCCGGTAACTGGGCAGCTCAACGCCGTCGATGGTTTCGGTGTCGGAGCTGCGCGGCTTGGCGAATTGCCCGGCCATGCGCCCCACCTTGACCACCGGCGAAGCGGCGGCATAGGTCAGCACCACAGCCATCTGCAGCAGCACGCGGAAGGTATCGCGGATATTGTCGGGGTGAAACTCGGCAAAGCTCTCGGCACAATCGCCACCCTGCAACAGGAAGGCCTTGCCCTCGGCCACCTTGGCCAACTGGCTTTTCAGGCGCCTCGCCTCGCCGGCAAAGACCAGCGGCGGATAGTTGCTGATTTCGGCCTCGACGGCTTCAAGCGCGCTCAGATCGTCATAGACCGGCATCTGCCGGACTTTTCGCTTGCGCCAATCCGCTGGCTGCCAACCGCTGGCCATCAAACCCTCCCGATTTGCGGATAAACCCGCAAGACCTGAGGTTATAGTTGGGGTCCGCCGCACAAAGCCAGAGAAAAGCTGAAGAAAGTGGTTAATCGCCGCCGGTTTCAGGGACCGGATCGCGCATCAGCACGAATTCTTCCGCCGAAGACGGGTGGATAGCGACGGTCTGGTCGAACTGGGCCTTGGTCAGGCCGTTCCTGACCGCGATGGCGACGCCCTGGATAATTTCCGGCGCGTCGGCGCCCAGCATATGCGCCCCCACCACCTTGTCCGTAGCCTTGTCGACGATCATCTTGATCAGTGCCTGGCCCATATTGTCGCCGAGGGTATATTTGAGCGGCCGGAAGCTCGACTTGTAGACCTCGATTGCGCCGTATTTTTCCCGCGCGTCTTCCTCCGACAATCCCACGGTGCCGATGGGCGGCTGGCTGAACACCGCGGCAGGCACATTGTCATGGCATGGCGAGACCGGGGTATCGCCATAGACAGTGAGCGCAAAAGCGTGGCCCTCCTTGATCGCCACGGGGGTCAGCGCGATGCGGTCGGTCACATCACCAACGGCGTAAATATTGGCAATATTGCTCCGGGAATATTCATCGACGACGATTGCGCCCTTGCCGTTCAGCGCCACGCCCACCTCCTCCAGCCCCAGGCCAGCAGTGTTCGGCTGGCGGCCAATGGCAAACATCACCGCATCGAAGACCTGGTCTTCCTCGTCCTCGTTGTCGAAGGCCACCACCAGGCCGTCAGCGGTTTTCTCGATGGAGGTGATATTGGTCCCGAAGATGAAATCGACGCCCCGGTTCATCATTTCGCCGGTCAGGCGGCGGCGCAAATCCTCGTCGAACCCGCGCAAAACCTTGTCGCGGCGGTAAACCACCGTGGTCTCGGCCCCGAGGCCGTTAAAAATGCCGGCGAACTCAACCGCGATATAGCCCGCCCCGGCGATCAGGATGCGCCCCGGTAATTCGGGCAGGCTCAGGGCTTCGTTGGAGGTAATGGCGTGGGCGACGCCGGGGATATCCGGCAAATTCGGCCAGCCGCCGGTGGCGATCAGGATGGTCTCGGCGGTGACCCTGCGGGCTTCATTGTCACCGGCAGCCAGCGCCAGCGTATGGGCGTCTTTCAGCACGGCGCGGCGCTCGAATACCTCAACGCCGGCATTGGCTAATGTCTTGCCATACAGCCCCTCGAGGCGGGTAATCTCGCGGTCCTTGTTGGCGATCAGCTTCGCCCAGTCGAATTTGGCCTCACCCAGGTCCCAGCCCAGGCTGGCCGCTTCTTCCATTTCCTCGGCGAAATGCGAGGCATAGACCAAAAGTTTTTTCGGGATGCAGCCGCGGATCACGCAGGTGCCGCCCATGCGGTATTCTTCAGCCAGGGCAACCCGCGCGCCCAGCCCGCCGGCGATGCGCGCGGCGCGCACCCCGCCCGAGCCGCCGCCGATTACAAAGAGATCAAAGTCATACGCCATTGGAATTCCCGCCCGAAAGAATACCGGAGAGGGCCATTTTCCCGATCATGTGGCCTGTCTCGATAAGGGCGTGCGCCTTGGCCAGAGACGAGGTCGTCATGTTTCTCAGATTCTCCGTCATCACATGGCGGATGGTCCCCGCTGCGATCATTTCGGAAATCCTGGATAACACTTCCCCCTGAAGGGACATTTTTTCGGTACCGAAAATCGATCTGGTAAACATCAGCTCGTAATTAATCCGCACGCTCTTTGCCATGTAAAGGTCCAGGTCCAGCTTTGCCTTGGTGCTGGCGACCAGGCAGATCGCCCCCTCCGGCGAGACCAGCTTGCTCATTATTTCCCAGTAGGGGATGTTGTTGCTGCAATTGAGGATATAGGGAACGGTTTCAAAACCGATGGCCTTCAGCTGCTCTCCCAGGTCACCGGAGTGATCGATGACGTGATGCGCCCCCAGCCCGGAGCACCAATCCCGGGATTCCGGGCGGGAACCGGTCGCAATAATCGTGCAATTCGAGAGCTGCCGGGCAAATTGAATGGCCATAGACCCCAGCCCGCCGGCGGCGCCAATGATCAGCAGGGCCGGACTGCCGGAATCATCTCTGTCGATTTCCAGACGATCAAACGGTGATTCCCAGGCCACCAGGGTGGTCAACGGCAGGGTCGCGGCTTCCTCGCAGGAAAGGCTCGCGGGCTTGGGCCCGACGATGCGCTCGTCGACCAGCTGAAATTCGGTGTAACAGCCGGGGCGCGTGATATCGCCAGCATACATCACCATATTGCCGGGCTTGAAATTCTCCACACCGCCGCCCACGGATATCACCTCTCCACAGGCATCCCAGCCGAGAACGAGAGGCTCGTCCAGCCGACCCGATATGTTGTGTCTTTCCTTTGAATCCACCGGATTGATTGCAATTGCATCAACCCGGACAAGAATATCGCGTTCGCCCGGAACAGGAGTGTCCACCTCGATTTCCTCGAAGCAGTCGGCATGATCCGTGGGCAGGTTCTCATATACGGCGATCGATTTCATTGCTGACCATCCTTTCATTTTTTCCGGATAGCACGCCCGAACCGCATCCGATTACAAAGTGATCGAAGTCGCACTTCCCAGGCTATCCATTCCCGCCCCCGCTCCCCGCGCAATGTCGGGTCTTATGCGCGAAGTTTCAAGTTCACAATGAAATTATCGGGGAATATCGGTCACTCCGGGCTCAGTTCCCTTTCGTCACCCTCACCCCACCCTCTCCCTTGAGGGAGAGGGAGTTCTTTTTTGTCATTCGCCGACCCTCTTTGCGTGAAGCGCCTTGGTGGCGAATCCAGCCTTTCTTCACAACGTCCGCAGAAAACTGGACTCGCCGATCAAGTCGGCGAGTGACGAAAAGAAATTTATTCCACCGTCACGGATTTTGCCAGGTTGCGCGGCTGGTCAACGTCGGTGCCTCGAATGACCCCCACGTGATAGGCCAGCAGCTGCACCGGGATGGCATAGAGCATGGGGGCGGCGATATGGCCGACCGTGGGCATTTCAATAGTCGCCACCGCATGCTCGCCCTGGTCGGCGATGCCCTTGGCGTCGGAGAAGAAAATAACCCTGGCGCCGCGGGCGATGGACTCCTGCATGTTGGAGATGGTCTTGTCGAACAGCGGCCCCGACGGCG
>JACZSK010000044.1 GCA_022574255.1 Pseudomonadota bacterium | reverse complement strand
TGACGGCGTGGCGCGCGCACAGATCGATCTTCTGGTTAAATTGGGCGACGCCTATCTTTTTGTGGCGCCGGAAAAAGCCGAGGCGTTGGGGCGAGAAGCTCTGGACGCGGCAACCGCTCTTGATTACAGCCGAGGAATTGTAGCCGCCAAGCTGGTCCTGGCGCGCTCCTATCAGTTTCGCGGTTCCTATGCGGAAGACGTGCAGCTTCTTATCGACGCCTACGCTCTGGCGATTAGCGAAGACCTGACAGACCTTGCTGCCAGCTCCCTGCGCAATATGGGTGCGCATTATCTCTATATCGGTGATTTTGAACACGCGCTGCGGCATCTTCTTGATGCATTGCCATTGGCGGAAAAGGCCGGTGATATCGAGGTGCTGGCAAGCGTCAATTTCAGCCTGGGTGGCGTCTACACGCAAATCGGCAGTTATCCGGAAGCTGAAGCGGCTTTCGAAAAATCGCTGAGCCAGTTCCGGGAGATCAATCTTCTGCCCGGCGAGGCCGTGGTCTATGCCAGCCTTGGCGAGTTGAGGGAAGAAACCGGCGATTTCAACGCGGCCACGGACTACTACACAAAGGTCGTCAGTATAATGGAAGAGGTGGGGGACCTGTCGGGCCTGGCGTTTGCGCATGCCAGCCTGGGCAGCGTCTGCCTGAAACTGGGTGATATAGACGGCGCTATCGAGGAATTCGGAAAATCCCTGGAATATGCTGAGATCATTGGCGACCGTGACGTGCTGGCGAACGGCCATCTCAATCTGGGGCGTATCCACCAGAAAAAGGGAAATCTGCCGGCGGCGAAGACGGCGCTGAAGCGGGCGCTGGATATTGCCGTGGAAGGCGGCTCGATAGAGCACCGGATGAACGCCTATAAGGCGCTGGCCGAAATCTATCGGGAGGAGGAAGATTTCGCCGCCGCGCATGAGCATCTTCTTGGCTTTCTCGCGGCGCGAGAGGAATTATACCCCGCCGACTACACCGAGACGCTGGCTCAGATACAGGCCCGGTATCAGGCCAAGGAACGCGAAGCCGAAATCAGCAGCCTGCGCCGGGACAATGTGGTCCATGAATTGCAGGTCGAACGCGGTCGCGCGCAACGCAACATCGCCTTCGGCGCCGTCTTCATAGTTCTGGTCGTGCTGCTGGCATTATCCAACGGCTACTGGGTCAAAACCCGCACCAACCGCAAGATGAGCCGGCAGAATACCAGGTTGCTGGAGGTCAGCAAGGAACTGGAGCGCGCCAACAACGTGAAATCCGAGATTCTGGCAAATACCAGCCACGAGATTCGCACACCGCTGAACGGTATTCTGGGGCTGGTTACGCTGTTGCTGGATACAGATATGGATCAGCAGCAGAAGGCAAACCTCAAATCAATTGAACATTCGGGCCAGACCCTGCTGCATCTGGTAAACGATATCCTTGATCTCTCGCGCATTGAGGCAGGCAAGTTCGAGATCGATTATGCAGCGTTTGATTTGCGTGGCGCGCTGGAGACAGAATCGCAAATCTGGCGGGAACAGGCCGAATTGAAGACCCTTTCCTTCAGCCTGGAAATTGACGATAACCTGCCCGGCGCAATCGTTGGCGCCGGGCCGCGGGTACTCCAGATTCTGGCGAATTTTGTCAGCAATGCGATCAAGTTCACAGAAACAGGAAATATCACCGTGCGCGTCGCCGCGAAGCGGCGCGGCAGCAGCGAAGTCGATATTCTTTTTGAAGTGCAGGATACCGGCATCGGGGTTAGCCAGGAATTCAAGGACCAGGCTTTTGAGCGCTTCTCGCAATCCGATACCAGTTCCACACGGGCCTTCGGCGGCACCGGGCTGGGCCTGGCTATCAGCAGGGACCTGGCCAAGATGATGGGCGGCGAAATTGGCGTGTCCGGGCAGGAGGGCGAAGGCTCGACCTTCTGGTTCTCCATGACCGCAGACTTGCCCGCCGCGGGCGACCTGCCGGTCCGAACCGCCCGCTCCAGGCCGGGGGTGATCCAATCCGATAGCCAGAACGGACAGCAGAGCGTCCTGCATGTTTTGATTGCCGAAGACAACGAAATAAACCAGCGGGTCATTGTCGGGCTGGTCGAGCGCCTGGGCCACAGCACAGCGGTGGTGGGCGACGGCGAGGAAGTTCTGGAAATACTGAACCACGAGAAGTTCGACGCTATCCTTATGGATATCCAGATGCCCGGGATCGACGGTGTTATGGCGGCGAAATGGATCCGCTCGAAAGAGGGGCCGGTTTCCAAAATTCCCATCGTTGCGCTGACCGCCAATGCGATGACCGGTGATCGCGAAAAATATCTCGCCCAAGGTATGGACGATTATCTGGCCAAGCCCATTGATCCTGCCGCTCTGGCCGCCGTTCTTGCGCGCTTCGCCGGTTCCACGAACGGGTCAGGCAATGGCGCCAATGGTTCCAACGGCGCCAAGGCGCAGCGCGCCTCCGCCAAAACGCCGCAGGACGCCTCCGTATCCGGGCAGCAGCAAGCGGAGTTGTCGGCCACCGACCGCAAGGCGCTGTCTGACCTTGTTGATTCTCTCTCTAGCCCGCCCCGAACATAACGTCGGGCAGCCAGGTCGCCAGCTCCGGCACCAGCGCGATCAGCAGCAACCCCAGCAATTGTATGACCACATAAGGTGCCACGCCGCGATATATATCGGCGGTCTTCACGCTGTCCGGTGCGACGCCGCGCAGGTAAAATAGCGAGAACCCGAAAGGCGGGGTCAGAAAACTGGTCTGCAGGTTCATGGCCATCATCACGCCCAGCCAAACCGGGTGAACACCCATGGTCAACAGAACCGGCGCAACGATGGGAACCACCACAAAAGTGATTTCAATAAAGTCCAGGAAGAAGCCGAGAACAAACATCACCAGCATGACCAGGATCATGGGCACGAGAACACCGCCGGGCAACCCGGTGAGCATGGCTTCAATATAACGGTCGCCGCCGAATCCCCTGAAGACCAGGGAGAACAGCGCCGCCCCGATCAATATTGTGAAGACCATGGTGGAGATGCGCACCGAGGTGCGAAGCATATCGGGCAATACGCCGCAGCGGTTGGCATGGCCAAGCGCCCGCGCCAGCCCGAGAATAAAAATCACTGTCGCCGCGCCGCCGGCGAGGAGCCTGAGCCCCGCGCCCTCAGCCAGCCCGCGACCCGCACCGCCCGTTGCCGCCAGCACCAGCAGCGCCGCCAGGGCCGCCACCGCCGCCCACATCAAGGGCCGGCCGGTCGTCCCCAGGCGAATGCCGCCCAGCAGGATGGCGCCGACGGCGCCCACCGAGGCGGCTTCCGTGGGTGTGGCGACACCGGCCAGGATTGAGCCCAGCACCGCCAGTATCAGGATCATCGGCGGCAACAGCGCCTTGAGCAAGCGGCCATAAAAGGCGCTATCCAAAATTTCGTCTTCGTCGCGCGGCATGGCCGGGCTGCTGTCGGGTCGAAACCGGGCCATCCAGACCTGATAGAGAATATACATCAGCACAAGGCCAAGTCCGGGGATCAGGGCGCCGGCAAACAGGTCGCCAACCGACATCGGCACCGGCGACCACACCCCCATTTCGCGCTGTGCTTCCTGCCAGGCGGACGACAGAACGTCGGCCAGCAGAACCAGCACAATGGACGGCGGGATGATCTGGCCCAGCGTGCCCGCCGCGGCAATGGACCCGGCCGCCAGAGCCGGGTCATAACCGCGCTTCAGCATGGTCGGCAGCGACATCAAGCCCATGGTTACCACGGTGGCGCCGACGATGCCGGTGGAAGCAGCCAGCAGCGCCCCGACAATGGTCACCGAGATGCCCAGCCCACCCCTGATCGAACCGAACAGCCGCGCCATGGCGTCCAGCAGATCCTCGGCCACCTTCGAGCGTTCCAGCATCACCCCCATGGCGATGAAAAGCGGAACCGCCAGCAACACCTCGTTGGTCATGGTGCCGAATATGCGCTCGGGAAACAGACCCAGATAGCCGGCGTCCAGGGCCCCCACATCGACCCCGAGGAAGGCTTTCAAGGCCAGTCCCAGCGCCCCGAACAGAACCGCCGTACCAGCCAGCGTCAGGGCCACGGGATAGCCCAGCATCAACAGGCCGGCGAGGGTCGCAAACATACCAAGGGTCAGGATCGCTGCCGGTTCCATTAGTTTTTGGCGACCGTTTTGGCGTTCAGTTCAATCCATGACCGTATCACCAGCGACGCGCCCTGCAGCGACAGGGTGACGGTGAACAGCAGCAGGAAGGACTTGAGGATAAAGACCGCCTGCAGGCCGGTGGTCTCGATCGAGCCTTCAAATACCGCCCAGGAGGCGGCCACATAAGGCCATGCCGAGACCCACAGCAGCCCCATGACCGGGAATAGCAGAAAGAGCGTGCCGAGAAGGTTGACCCAGGCTTTGAACCGCGCCGACGCGTCGCGATAGAATATGTCGACGCGCACCTGCTCGTCGCGCAGCAGCGTGTAGCCCGCCGCGCCGAGGAAAATCAGGCTGTTGATGTAGAGGAGCGATTCCTGCAACTGGATGGAACCTATGCGGAACACGTTGGTCAGCACCACGATGGAGAACTGGGTCAGGATAAGCAGCAGCGCCGCCCATCCCAGCAGCCGTCCAAGGCCGCCATTCAAGCCGTCAATGGCGTCCGCAAGGCGTTCCAGCGCGTTCACCGGCCATCAGCCCCCATGATCGACCCTTGAGGCCATGGCTGCGATGGTCATCGCCTTCTCGCGTATCTCGGTGAAGGCGCGTTCGCCAATCTCACCCCAGCGCGAGGTCCGCGCCATCGACGCCGCAAAGCTTTCGTACACCCGCCCGGTGAGCGCGTCGCTGGCCGCCGTTTCGGCGAGAACCTCCACCGACAGGCGCGCCATGGCGTCAAGAATTTCATCGGGAAAGCGCGTCAGTTTCACGCCGTGTTCCTCGATCAGGGTGGTTAGAGCGCGGGCGTTCTGGGCATTGAATTCGGCAAGCGTATAGTCGTTTTCTGCGGCGGCGGCGCTTTCAACCGCCGCGCGCTCCTGGTTCGACAAATCTTCCCACAAATCCAGGTTCATGCCCATCGACAGGGTGGTGCCGGGCTCATGAAAGCCGGGGTAATAATAATATTTGGCGATGGTATGAAAGCCGAAAGCCAGGTCGTTCCACGGGCCGATCCACTCGGTGGCGTCGATATTTCCCTGGCTGAGGGCCAGGAACAATTCACCGCCAGCCTTGGTCACCGGCACCGCCCCCATCCGCGCCATAACCTCGCCGCCAAGGCCGGGGATACGCATGCGCAGGCCTTGCAGGTCTGCCAGGCCCTTCAGTTCACTGCGAAACCAGCCGCCCATCTGGGTTCCCGAATTGCCCGCCATGAAGGGCTTTATGTTGAATGCCGCCGACAGTTCATCCCATAATTCCTGGCCGCCATCGTGATAAATCCAGGCCTTCATTTCGCCCGCCGTCATGCCAAAGGGAACGGCAGCGAAAAAATTGAACGCCCTGGATTTGCCCTGCCAGTAATATTCGGCGCCGTGATAAATGTCGGCCTTGCCCTGGGAAACGGCGTCGAAGGCGCCCAGTGCCGGCACCAGTTCGCCGGCGCCATAGACGCGAATATCCAGCCCGCCGTCGGTCAATTCCGTTATGCGCCGGGCCACCCGCTCCGCCCCGGTGCCGATGCCGGGGAAATTCTTGGGCCAGGTGGTGACCATTTTCAGGCTGCGTTTTTTGCGCAGCACAGCGGGCGCGCCAATACAGTCGGCTCCCGCGTCGCCGCCCTCCGAGCAGCTGGCGACTAAAGTCGCCGCCCCCACCGCGCCAGCAGCCTTGAGGAATTTGCGGCGGCCAATTTTTTTGTTGCTGTCTTTCATGCGCTTACTCTCGAGTGAACTTCCCTGTTGTCAGAGGTGAGTATAAAGCCCCAATTAGGTGGGGCAAGGGTGCGGGCAGGGGTTACCCTGGCTACCGCTCGCAAACAGGTGATTTGAGCGATGTCTCCGGACATGCTAGCTGTTCGCTCTTCTTTACCGCGAAGCGCAGCGAAGGACGCCAAAATCATGAGTGACAGGCTCAAATCCGTATTTATCGGCCTTTATCCGGTGCTGGTGATGGCTGTGGTACTCAAGAGCCTGTTGGCCCTGAACGCCAACCCCATGCAGCTGGTGTGGTGGGGCGCGTTGGCGACCAGCGCGCCAATGATGGCGCTGTTCATGCGGCTGATGATATTGAAAGACCTTGCCCGCACCTCAAAGTCGCTTCCCGTACTTTCGTCGCTGGCCCTGGTTGGTTTTGCCCTGGCCCTTTACGCCTGGTCCGAGCGCGGTGAGCCGCAGACAGGCTTTGTCTTCGCCGCAGCCGGTTTTGCCGGGTTCATGCTCTATAATTTCTGGTATTCCAATTATGGCCGCACACCGTCGGACCTCATCACGGTGGGGCAGCCATTGCCGGAATTCACCGTACAGGAGGCGGACGGCGCTCAGGTGCCGTCGGCGTCTTTCACCGGCCAACCGGCGCTGATCCTGTTTTACAGGGGCAACTGGTGCCCTTTGTGCATGGCGCAGATCGATGAGCTTGCCGCCCTGCACAGGGACTTCGAGGATTTAGGCATCCAGATTATTCTCATCAGCCCGCAACCGCCCAGGTTCAGCGCCAAGCTGGCGAAGCGGCATAGCCTGAATTTCCGCTTTCTCGCGGATCGGGATGGGGCAGCGGCGCGCGATCTGAAATTGCTGGTCAGGAATGGCTTGCCGCTGGGTCTGGGCCTGCTCGGCTATGCGACCGATACGGTCTACCCCACCGTGATCATGACCGACGCCGGGGGGAGGGTGATTTTCGCCGACCAGACCGACAATTACCGGGTCAGGCCGGAGCCCGATACATATCTGAGGATTTACCGCGAGACCCTGGCCGGCTGACGGCTGTCGAAACGATTCTTTGCGAGCGTTTGTTGAGGGAGCGGCTCTGGGCTTCGCATCATCGTTTTTGGAACGCCTCCCGCATATAAGCCACAACATCGTGGATGTCGCTCTCGGTGAGGTCAGGATTACCGCCACGGGCGGGCATCGCCATGGCCGAGCCGGGGCTTTCGAACCCGTCCGAGATATTCCGGAACAATTCTGCGTCGGTTTTCACCAAGGGCCCTTTCTTCTTCGTCAAATCCGGAACTCCGGGAATTTCGCCTTTGCCCTTTTTGCCATGGCAGAATACGCAGGTTTCCCCGTAGACGGCTTTACCGTTTCCGGCATTTCCTGGCTCGCCCGGATCACCCGTATGACCAGCCATCGCCGGTACCGCATTGCCGACGAAGATAAAGGCTCCCACAGCCGCCAGCAAAAGAAATTTCGTAGTCATTTTTCTCTCCAGTCTATCGCATCCGGCCAGATACGGGGCCGGGATTGGGGGCAGCGGGGGGGCTTTGAGATGCCCCTCCCATTAGTTGGTAGCCTGTAAAAAGGCAATAATGTCTTTCGCCACGTCACCGGGGATATTGGCCCGCACCCGCATGTGGGTGACTGATACGTGCCATTCCTCGTCGTTCAGCTCTTTGGCCGCCCGGAAATTATGGCAGCGGCCGCAGTTTTCGGACCAGGCCTTGGCACCGCGCGCAAAGGCCGCGCGATCCGTTGCGTCCCTTTCCTGTGCCATGGCGCTGGGCGCCAGAACAAGCATTCCCGCTACCAATACCGCAGGAACCGTGGTGAGTATTCTTTTCATGATTTTTTGCATTGTTCTCTCCTAAAAACCGTAGACTGCTTGGAGTTGGAAAATTTTGTCGTTTTCCGCGTCGGGATCCTGGAAATCCTTGACTTCGTAGCCGCCTCTTAACACGAAGCTGGGCGCCATCCAGTAATTGAGGCCCACGTAGAAATTGTCCTGGGCCATTTCCTCGAGTTCATGGTTGCCCTCGGCGCGGAACTGACCATAGCGGATAACCGGCTCAAGCCGACCGATATGGAGGTTGTCCGATACACTCGACAGCCGGTAAGCCGCCTGTGCGTACCAGGCCTTGAGCGTCTGTTTCTCGAGAAGCTCCACCTCTTCGCCCTCTTCGTGGGCGCTGAACAGCTCGCTGCGGGTTGATCTCAGATACTCGAAGCGGACGTCCCACGGGCCCTTTGTGTAGGCGCCATCGAGGCCCCACAATTCGAAATCAGCGCGGCTCGGCTCAAACAGGCCGGTGCCTTCCAGCCCGTCAATCTTGGCAGACAGATAGGACCCACCGATCTCCAGCTGCGGCATGGGGAAAAATGCCAGCCGGCCGCCCAGCGATTTGTTGTTATTGTCGTCCTCGCCGAAACCCTCGAGCGCGACGCCGCCCTCGTGGCCCATGCGGGGACCGTTACCGACGGCCAGCACATAAGTCATCTTCATGTTGCCCAAAGGCAGGCCGCCCCTGAGCTGGACGCCGACATCGGAAATCGGCTGGGCACCGTCATGGCCAAAGCCGGCCGGCGCACTTCCCGCCCGGTTGATCCAGCCGGGATGCAGCCTTTCCTGGAACTGGCCGATGGGGCTCAGATATTTGCCGATCACCAGTGTTGCATTATCGTGCAGCAAAATATCGATCTGCGAATATTCAAGCGCGACCTCGGTCTCGCCGTCTTCGGTCTCGAATTCCAACTCAGCCTCGAAAATGATCAGGTCTTTGTACTGGAAATGAAATCCGGGATTGAATTTGCCGGAGACAAAGGTATCCGACTCGTCGCCGTTGGAAAACTTCAGCCCCGTTTCGGCATAACCTGCGAGATGCCACATCGTGTCGGCCATTTTTCCTTCGTAAGCGACCGGCCTGATCACCGCCGCTTCGGCCTTCGCTCCGGCGGCCTCGGCCTTTTCCGCTGCCTGCGTTGCCTTCTCCGATGTGGCCTCAACCAGGCCCTTGAGATCGGTGAGCTGGTTTTCCAGCGTTTCGATACGTTTCAGCAGATCGGCCTGGGGGTCATCCTGTGCCCAGACCGGTCCGGTTGCAGCAAGGGCGGCAATCATTATGGTCGCCATTGCTGTCGTTCTTAGTGTAGATGCCCTCATGGCAGTTTCTCCGTGATAATCATTCTTAGTTGCTATGGATTATTACCATTTTATATCTGTAATTTTATTGATTTAGGTCAAGTATATATGGACAAAGTGACGCAGCTTGGGCGATGTAACCCGTTGGAATAATAGATGAAATAACGTTGCAAATTCACTCGGCTTTGCGCAATTTTTGTGCGCAGAACGGGCTTTTACAGAACTGATTGTGTCTCTCTCAGGAACCGAGGCGGACCAGCGAACCTACCGGATCAGGCCGGAGCCCGATACATATCTGAGAATTTACCGCGAGACCCTGGCCGGCTGAGGCCGTCCATTCTCGATGTCTGCCCTTGATTGAAAGCCAACATTGCACCAAAAGGAAATCTTGCCTTCGGGCGCCAGACTCATCTTCTTTCGTTACTCGCCGACACCCCCACTCGTCACTCGCCGACCCTCTTTGCGTGATGCGCCTTGGCGGCGAGTCCATCTGTCTGTTAGCTCCATGCAGAAAAGCAAGACTGGATTCGCCGATCAAGTCGGCGAATGACGAGATAGAGTATAAATGAACCGACTGCGGGAACGACTTATTGCGTGTCGTCAGGGCTTCAGTCTCTGGGTTCGGTGCGGCGCTCGAATGGCACCCAGCCTTCGGGCGACAGGCGCTCCAGGGGCTGGAAGCGGGTCTTGTATTCCATCTTCTGTGAGCCCTCGACCCAATAGCCCAGATAGACATGCTCCAGGCCCGCCTTCTTGGTGCGCATGATATGGTCGAGGATCATGAAGGTGCCCAGGCTGGCGCGCGCGCTGTCGGGATCAAAAAAGCTGTAGACCATTGAAAGCCCGTCCGACATCACGTCGGTCAGCGCCGTCGCGATCAGCTTTCCCGGTTTCAGCAGGTTCTTGCCCTTGCCCGGCTCGCGGTATTCGATCAGGGTCGTGGCGACGGGGCTGGATTCAACCATTTCAGCATATTCAAACTCGCCCATGTCCGACATGCCGCCCTTGCCGTGCCGGGTAACCAGATAATGGTTCAGCAGGTCGTACTGCTCGCTGCTGGCGACAGGGTCCGCGGCCTTGACGATCAGGTCGCTGTTACGTTTCAGGATGCGCCGCATGCCGCGGTTTGGCTCAAACTCCTGCACCGCCACACGCACCGATACGCAGGCGTTGCAGCCTTCGCAGGCCGGCCGGTAAGCCACCGATTGCGAGCGCCGGAAGCCAACCCGACCCAGCGCCTCGTTCAGCTCAGCGGAATCGCCGAGGGTCAGGTCGGTAAAGACCTTGCGTTCCTCGCGCCCTTCCAGATAGGGGCAGGGCGATGGCGCGGTCACGAAAAAGCGCGGAAACTGAAACGACTGGTCGGTCACTGTATTGGCTCCTGGCTGCTCCCGAAATCCGCGTTTTCCCCTGGTGGGCCTTACAGCAGGTCGTAATACCAGGGCGCGAAAATCGTGTAGGTCACCCAGATTATAACAATAAGCGGTATACCAACTCTTAAATAGTCGCTGAATTTATAGTGGCCGGGGCCCATGACCAGAAGGTTGGTCTGGTATCCCATGGGGGTGGCGAAGGAGCAGTTGGCGGCAAAGATCACCGCGACAACGAATATCATCGGGTCCACCGACAGGTCACCGGCCACGGAAACCGCGATGGGCGTAAAGAGAACCGCTGTCGCCGCATTGGAAAGAACGTTGGTCAGCATGGCCACCAGCAGGAAGAAGGCCGAAAGCACCAGTGGCACCGGCGCGCCTTCGAGGGCGCCGATCAGTCCATGGGCCAGATAGGCGGCGCCGCCAGTGGCATTCAGCGCCGTGCCCATGGCCAGTGCCGAGCCGATCATCATGACAATCCGCCGATCAACGGCGCGGCCGGCCTGGCGGATATTCAGGCAGCCGCCGGCAATCATGGCAAATACGCCGGCCAGCGCGGCCACCGCGATTGGTATCAGGCCAGACGCCGCCAGGGTCACCACGCCGGTGAAAACCATCAGGGCGCGCCGGGCATGGCTGGACCTGACCAGGTCGGTCGCCGACCATTCCAGCAGCAGGACGTCGCGGCTGGACCTGAGGCCCAGCAAATCGTCGCGCTTGCCGATCAGCAGCAACACGTCGCCCGCTTCCATGCGGATTTTGGTCAGGCGTTCGCGAATCATGCGCGAGCGCCGTTGCACGCCAATGACCACGCAGTTGGTCTGGTCCCTGAAGCCAAGCTGGGCGAGGGTGCGTCCATCCATGCGCGAGGCCGGTGTAATCATGGCTTCGGCCAGCATCCGGTCTTGCGCCGTCATCTTCTCGGCCAGGGACTTGTGGTCTTCATGCGGCGCCGTAGCCCCTTCAAACAACTCGGGTGACGATGCCAGCAGCCTTGTCAACGCTGTCCGTGTTGCCGCCACGTTCAACACATCACCGGCCCGTAGCGTGATCTCGTCGTAGGGCGGCAGCAAAGCCTTGCCGCCGCGCTGCAGCATGCGCACGGTCAGGTCGGGCAGGCCGGGAAAAAGACCCGCGACAGCCGTCTGACCCATCAGGCTGCTGTTGGCGCTGATCTGTATTTGCACGATGAATTGCTTGCCTGATATGCCGACAATCTTGCCCGCCAGGCTGGCGCGATCATGCAGCAGGCGCGGCGCGACGAAAATTACATACAAAAGACCGACGCCGGCAAGCACCGCGCCGGGCACCGTGAAATCAAAGAAGCTGAGCGTCAGGCCGGTTTCGCTTTCCAGGGTGCCGGCCACCAACAGGTTGGTGCTGGACCCGATCAGCGTCATATTGCCACCCAGAATGGCGGCGTAGCTCAAGGGGATCATCACATGGCTGACCGTTCGGCCCAGCCTGGCCGCCAGGGCGCTGACGATGGGAATAAAAATAACCACCACCGGCGTGTTGTTCATGAAGGCGCTGACAATCGTGACGATCAACAGAGCGATGGTGATCATGGCGCCCGCCGGCACGCCCCCCCGGCCGGTCTTGCGGCCCATCAGGAATTCGGCGAAGTCGTCCAGCGCGCCGGTCTGAACCAGTGCCTGGCCGATTATCAGCAGGGCAATTATGGCAAACAAGGAAGGGTCGGCGAAACCCGCCAGTAATTCACGCGATGTCAGTAATATGGCGCCGTCCGGGCCGGTCAGCGGAGCCAGGTGAAACAGCATCAGCAGCGCCACCACCACGCCGACGGATGTCAACTCCAGCGGCAGCTTTTCCAGTGCGTAAGAAACGATGGCGACGACGATGACCAGAAAGGTCATCCACATCTGCATGGTGGGGTCGACCGTCAGCATGGGTTGCCCCTCCTCGCGCTCTGCCCCTCATGGCGAAGCGGTTTGCCGCGCCACCCCTCATGGCGAAGCACGCAAGGTCAAGTATATGAATTTGACGGGAAAAGAGAAGGCCTGGTGGTGATCGAGCGGGCAGGTCTCAGGCAGACGGGAGAGAGATCAGCGCTCGAACTCCGGCGAAAGAACCGGCGCTTCGCGCAGCACAAGTATGGTGATGCGGCGATTTTCGGCGCGCCGGGGGTTGTCGGGGAATATGGGTTCGGTCGCCGCCTTGCCGGTAACCTCCGAGAAGCGATCCGGGGTTATATCCGAGGCGCTGAGCACGCGCCGCGCGGCGTTGGCGCGGTTAGCGCTCAATTCCCAGTTGGTGAATTCGGGGGCGCCAATCGGGGTCGAGGAATCCGTATGGCCGAGGATGGCGACCCGGTTGGGCAAATCCTCGATCACTTCAGCGACCGCCTTGATCATTGCCTTGGCGTAATCGTGAAGCTCGGACGTTCCACCGCGGAACATGGCCCGCTGGTCCTTGTCGACGATTTCTATGCGCATGCCGTCGGGGGTCTGCTGGATAATAAGCTGATCGTTATGCTCTGCCAGCTCGGCTGAATCTTGTATGGCCTGGCGCAGCTCCTCGGCGGCGGCAGTCAGCTGCGCGTCTTCAAATTCCGCGATCTTGCTGTCGAATTCCTGGTCGGCGCTGTCCTCGGGCGGCGGCGTGGAGGGAATTTCCACAGCCGTGATGCCCGAAGACTGCGAGCCGTCGGTGGAAAGCGACGTTCCACCCAGCATGCCGTCGGACCCGGAATTCGTGCGCAGCGTTGCCAGGGTCGGCTGGAAATAATCGGCCAGACCTTCCAGCTTTTCCTCGTCGGTTGAGCCCAGCAGCCACAGCAGCAGAAAGAAGGCCATCATCGCGGTAACGAAATCAGCGTAGGCCACTTTCCAGGCGCCGCCATGGTGGCCGGCCGAAACTTTCTTGATCCTCTTGATTATAATGATGGGGGCGACTTCGTCAGCCATTTACCTGCTCCGGCGCTTGTCACGTAAACGCAGCTTTTCGCGGACAGTCTGGGTTCTTTGGGTTAAATTTCCATTAGGTTTCACAGTTTGCCGCCGCAGGGGTGGCACAAAGGAGAGAAGCATGGGCAAGTCGGTTGCATTCCTGGGGCTGGGGGTCATGGGCTATCCCATGGCCGGGCATCTGGCCGGGGCGGGCCACAAGGTCACGGTCTATAACCGCAACCCCGAAAGGGCCGCGAAATGGCTGCTCGAACACCGGGCCACGGGGGTCAGCGAGCATGGTCTTGCGGCGACACCCAGGGAGGCCGCCGAGGGCGCCGACGTGGTTTTCGCCTGCGTCGGGGCCGACGATGACTTGAGGGATATCTGCATTGGTGACACCGGGGGTGACACCGGGGGCGATAACGGCGCTTTTGCCGGCATGACGGCGGGCGCGATTTTCTGTGACCACACCACGGTGTCGGCGGTGGTCACCCGCGAGATGGCGGCCGTCGCGGCGGAGCGCGGCATCGGCTATCTCGACGCGCCGGTATCCGGCGGTGAGGCCGGGGCGGTAAATGGCCAACTGACCATCATGGTTGGTGGCGCCGAGGGCGATTACGCGTCCGTGGAGCCGGTGATCAAGGCCTACGCCAAGATGGCGCGGTTGCTGGGCCCGGTGGGCGCCGGCCAGACCACCAAGATGGTCAACCAGATTTGCATCGCTGGCGTGGTTCAGGGGCTGGCGGAAGCCCTGCATTTTGCCCTGGAAGCGGGGCTGGACGCGAAGGCGGTTGTTGAAGTGATCTCCGGTGGCGCCGCACAATCCTGGCAGATGGACAACCGCGCCGGCACCATGATCGATGGCAAGTTCGACTTCGGTTTCGCGGTCGACTGGATGCGCAAGGACCTGGCGATTGTATTGGGCGAGGCGGAGGGCATGGGAATTTCCCTGCCGCTGACCGAACTGGTCGATGGGTTCTATGCCGAGGTCCAGGAAATGGGCGGCGCGCGCAACGACACCTCAAGCCTGATCAGGAGATTCAGGGGGTAGGGCGGCGATAAGGGTTTTTGATCCCCCGCAGCGGTTGACAGCGGATCGCGCATGGCTATAGTGCGCGCTCAACGAATGGTTGGTGGCAGGTGCCGCCATCCGCATGGGCCCATAGCCTGTTTGTCGCAGGCACGCCCGTGGCGCAAATGAAGAAAGCGATTCAGCATGACAAAACGAATTCAAGCAAAGTACAAGATCGACCGGCGCATGGGCGAGAACATTTGGGGTCGCCCCAAAAGCCCGGTCAACAAGCGTGACTATGGCCCCGGCGAGCACGGCCAGCGCCGTCGCGGCAAGCTGTCGGATTACGGTATCCAGCTTCGCGCCAAGCAAAAGCTGAAAGGCTATTACGGTAGCATCAACGAAAAGCAGTTCCGCAATCTGTACAAGGCGGCCTCCCGGACCAGGGGCGACACCGGCGAAAACCTGATCGGCCTTCTGGAATCGCGCCTCGATGCCATTGTTTACCGCGCCAAAATCGTGCCGACGGTGTTTGCCGCCCGCCAGTTTGTCAACCACGGCCATGTGATGGTCAACGGCAAGCGCTGTAACATTCCCAGCGCCCGGCTGCAGCCCGGCGACGTGGTGGAAGTGCGGCAGAAATCGCGCGAGATTCCCATGGTGCTCGAGGCCATGGACAGCCCGGAACGCGAAATTCCCGAATATATTGTCCGGGAGGGCTTTAAAGCCACCTACGTGCGTGTGCCGGCACTTGACGAAGTGCCTTACGCGGTCCGTATGGAACCCAACCTGGTGGTGGAATTCTACTCTCGCTAACTCTGAAGCGAGACAGGGACGGAAACGGGGGCTGCGAAATTCGCGGCCCTCTTTTTTTATGCTGCGAGGCGCGATAAGAAGAGGGCCGATGGAGGACAGGATGACCGATGCATTGATTCTGCGCCCGGCGCGGGACGACGACGCCGAGGGCCTGATCGCGCTGATCGGCGGCTGTTTTGCCGAATACGAGGGCTGCGTCATAGACCTGGACGGCATCGACAGCGAGTTGAAGGCCATCGCCAGCAATTTCAGCCAGGCGGGCGGCAAGTTCTGGGTGCTGGAGGATGCCGCCAGCGAGGGCCGCATCGCCGCCTCAGTGGGCCTGTCGCCCAGCAGCGCTGCGGGGGAGGGGGGCATCGAGTTGAAGAAGCTCTATGTGAACGCCGAATATCGCCGCCGGGGCATCGCCTCCCGGCTGCTCGATCTGGTGCTGGATGAAGCCCGCGCCACGGCGGCGCCGGCCATCGATCTGTGGAGCGACACCCGTTTTGTCGAGGCGCACGCCTTCTACGCGCATCACGGCTTCTCGCAGTTGCCCGAGACTCACGAGTTGCACGACCCCTCGAACACCACCGAATTTCATTTCGTCCGGAAGATGTGAGCGGGAGTCTAAGGCGTATCACGCAAGAATGGCGGGAAGGCATGCCCGTCCCGTGAATAACGGTATTGGATTGCGCAGCTAGGCCGCTGTCTTGACGCCCTTTTCCTGGAACAGGGTGGCCAGTTCGCCGCTTTCGGCCATTTCGCGGATGATGTCGCAGCCGCCCACGAACTCGCCTTTCACATAGAGCTGCGGCACGGTTGGCCATTCCGAGAAGGCCTTGATGCCTTCGCGCAATTCGGGGTCTTGCAGCACGTCGTAGGACTGGAAGGACACATCGGCCTTGCCCAAAAGGTCGACCACGGTGGCGGAAAAACCGCATTGTGGAAAAACCGGGCTGCCCTTCATGAACAGGACAACGTCGTCGGCGGTGATGTCGCGCTCAATGCGCTCGAACAGGGGGTTGCTCATATTTCGTTACTCGCTTTCGGGGGTCATTGTTTGCAGGGCCAGCGCGTGCAATGCGCCACCCATGCGGCCGTGCAGGGCGTCATAAACCATCTGGTGCTGCTTCACGCGCGGTATCCCGCGAAATCCTTCGTAGGCCACACGCGCCGCATAATGGTCGCCGTCACCGCGCAGGTCGGTAATTTCCACCGCTGCGCCGGGCAGGGCTTCGACGATCATGGTCTCGATTTCTTCGGCACTCATGGCCATGGATGCGGGCTCCTCGGTTGACCTGTTACTTAGGGTGATTCCCGGGGAATCACAACGAAAATAAGAGTGATACAGTAGGCTTTATCCGCTCATGTAAGTTGGAAGCCAACTCTCATGGGCGCTGGTCATATCGCTGACGCTGAGTTTGACAGCCTCCGTGCCCTCATGGCGGATGACCAGCGCATCCCCGCCGGTGGCGCCGATCTGAACCGCAGGCACATTCTCTGCCTCGGCGCGCCGCAGGATATCCGCGGCGATTTCCTCTGTGACGGCAATCAGATAGCGCCCCTGGTCTTCGCCGAAGAGAATTCCATGCAGGGGCACGGCCAGAGACGGCGAAATGAAACCGGCGTCAATTTCCGCGCCGATGCCACCGGCCTTGCTTGCCATGGCCATTTCCGCCAGGGCGACGATCAGCCCGCCGTCAGAGAGGTCGTGACAGGTATCGACCAGGCCTTCCTCGATCAGCGGGCGGACGAAATCGCCGTTGCGGCGCTCGGCGGCGAGATCCACCGGTGGCGGGGCCCCAAGCTCTTCAGGCGTTTTCCGGCCCAGGACTTCCTGCAGGTAGATCGAGGCGCCGAGATGGCCTTTGCTCTCGCCAATCAGGATTATTACGTCTCCGTAACGTTTAAACGGCACCGTCGCCATGCGGCGTATTGACGCCATGACGCCAACCCCGCCGATGGCCGGCGTCGGCAAAATCGCGGTTCCGTTGGTCTCGTTGTACAGCGATACGTTGCCCGAGACGACCGGGTAGTCCAGCGCCCGGCAGGCCTCGCCCATGCCCGCCACGGCCTCCGCAAATTGCCCCATGATCTCGGGTTTCTCGGGGTTGCCGAAATTCAGGCAATCGGTGATGGCCAAGGGTTTAGCGCCGACCGCGGTGATGTTGCGCCAGGTCTCGGCGACCGCCTGCTTGCCGCCTTCATGGGCGTCGGCCAGGCAATAGCGCGGCGTGCAATCGGTGGACATGGCCAGGCCCTTTTCGCTGCCATGGATGCGCACCACGGCGGCGTCGCCGCCCGGGCGGGCCACGGTATCGGCCATCACCATATGGTCATACTGCTCCCACACCCAGCGCCTTGAGGAGAGATTTGCCCCGCCGATCAACTTCATCAGCGCGTCGCCGTAATCGTCGGGCGCGGGGATATCCCCGGCTTTCAGCAGCGCCTGTTTCACCCCCGCCACGAAGGGCCGCTCATAAACCGGTGCGTCATCCACCAGCGATGCGATAGGCATATCGCCGGCAATTTCGCCGCGCCAGGTGATGGTCAGGCGGCCGGTATCGGTGATCTTGCCTATGATGGCGAAATCCAGCCCCCATTTCTCGAATATGCCTTTGGCGAAGTCTTCCCGGCCCGGCTTCAACACCATCAGCATGCGTTCCTGAGATTCGCTAAGACACATCTCATAAGGGGTCATGCCCTCCTCGCGCTGGGGCACCTTGTCCAGGTCCAGGTCGAAGCCGACGCCACCCTTGGAGGCCATTTCAACGGAAGAAGAGGTCAGCCCCGCAGCCCCCATATCCTGTATGGCGATGATCGCGTCGGAGGCCATCAGCTCAAGGCAGGCCTCGATCAGCAGCTTTTCCGTAAAGGGGTCGCCGACCTGCACGGTCGGTCGTTTCGCCTCCGAATCCTCGGTGAATTCCGCCGACGCCATGGTCGCGCCGTGGATGCCGTCGCGCCCGGTCTTGGAGCCCACATAGATCACCGGATTGCCGATGCCCGCCGCTGCCGAATAGAAGATATTATCCTTGTCCGCCAGCCCCACGGTCATGGCATTGACCAGGATATTGCCGTTATAGCTGGCGTCGAAACTGGTCTCGCCGCCCACCGTTGGCACGCCCACGCAGTTGCCATAGCCGCCGATGCCCGCCACCACGCCGGATACCAGATGCTTTGTCTTGGGGTGGTCCGGGGCGCCAAACCTCAGCGCGTTCATATTGGCGATGGGCCGCGCGCCCATGGTGAAGACGTCGCGCAATATGCCGCCGACGCCGGTGGCCGCGCCCTGGTAGGGCTCAATGTAGGACGGGTGGTTGTGGCTCTCCATCTTGAAGATGATCGCCTGGTTATCGCCGATGTCGATGATGCCGGCGTTTTCGCCCGGGCCGCAGATCACCCAGGGGGCCTCGGTGGGCAGGGTTTTCAGATGCACTTTCGATGATTTGTACGAGCAATGCTCGGACCACATGACCGAATAGATGCCAAGCTCGGTAATATTGGGCGCGCGCCCCAGCGCCGCTACAATCCGCTCATATTCTTCTGTGGTCAGGCCATGCTCGGCGACCATCTCCGGGGTAATTTCATTCTTTGCTGTCTTGTCCGGAATTTGCGTCACGCCATCCATGATCATGCGCTCTCCAGGGCGTTCAGGACGCTGTCGAACAAGGCGCGGCCATCGCTGCCGCCCAACTCTGCCTCGATCAGGCGTTCCGGGTGGGGCATCATGCCCAGCACATTGCCGTTCGCGTTGATGATGCCGGCGATATTATGCTGCGAGCCGTTGGGATTGCCTGTCTCGCTGGCCTCGCCGTTCTCGTCCACATAGCGGAAAACCACCTGCCCATTGTCTTCCAGCGCCTTCAAGGTGCCTTCGTCGGCGAAATAGTTGCCGTCATGGTGGGCGACGGGCAGGGTGATGATCTGGTCCTGTGCGTAGGCATTGGTGAAGCGGGTGCCGGCATTTTCCACGCGCAGTTTCACGTCGCGGCAGATAAATTTCAGCCCCGCGTTGCGCATCAGCGCCCCGGGCAGCAGCCCCGCCTCGGTCAGCACCTGGAAGCCGTTGCAGATGCCGAACACCGACACGCCCGCGCTGGCGCGGCGCATGACTTCGGCGACAATGGGGCTGCGCGCCGCCATGGCGCCCGAGCGCAGGTAGTCGCCATATGAAAAACCGCCCGGCAGGGCGATGAAGTCGACTTGCGGCAGGTCGCTGTCCCCATGCCAGACCATGTGCGGCTTGGTGCCGGTGATTTTCTCCAGCGCCACGGCAATATCCCGGTCGCAGTTCGATGCCGGGAAAACAATAACCGCTGATTTCATATTGGCTCTCGCCCTTTATGCTGATCGTTACTCTCGGCGCCTATTATTCATTAATTTTGATACAAGCGAAATGTTCAACCAACTTTGCGTCGCCGCCCAGCATGGTTTTGACGCCGCTAACAGTGTGCACAACACTAAGCTCTTCAATATTGAGATCGAACTGGCCAAAATTTGAGTTCCTTGGTTTCAAAACTACAAACGCCTTCCCTTCAGATGTGTCCATGCCCCCTAATTGATATTCTTTGCCGTCGCGCAGAAGAAGCTGGGCATCCTTGCTGTCAGCAATTCTAAGCTCGAAGCTCCAGCTTTTTTCAAATTTTTCCAAGGCCTCTTTTTCTACTTTTGCATCCAGGGCGGAGTAGTCTGTGCTCCCGTCCGCAGCTTTCGGTGCATTCTTTAGGTCTTTCATCGATATCTTGACGGTCGGCATAATTCCGCATCTCAGGTGAAGTATATCTAGACCTTCTGCGCTGGCGGTGTGCGGCTTAGTCGCAGCGACGAAAGAGCTGGTTAAACCCAAGAACGCAGCAACAGAAACGATTTTAAGGGTTCGAAAAGACATACCCTATACTCCTTTGAGCCACTCGAGTTCGATGGAATAGTTTTCGATGACCACATTGGAGAGGAGCTTCTTGCACATCTCCTCGACCATGGCCTCTGCCTTGGCGGCGTCGGTCTCGGCCAGTTCTATCTCGATGAATTTGCCCTGGCGCACCCCGCCGATGCCTTCAAAGCCCAGGTCGCTGAGCGAATGTTCGATGGCCTTGCCCTGGGGGTCGAGGACGCCGGGCTTCAGGGTCACATGCACGCGTGCTTTCATGGGATAACCTTTGTTACTCTGCCGCGCCCAACCGGGGCTCTTTTTTGCCGCCGCCTTCCTGCGCGATGCCGCCTTCCTGCGCGATGCCACCTTCCTGCGTGACGCTGCCTTCCTGCTTGACGCTGTCGTTGGCATTCAAGATGCCCAGCCGCCGCGCCACCTCCTGGTAGGCGTCGGCCACCCCGCCGAGATCGCGGCGGAAGCGGTCCTTGTCCAGCTTCTTGCCGGTCTCCATATCCCAGAAGCGGCAGGTGTCGGGGCTGATCTCGTCGGCGAGGATGAGAAACTCCTGGTCTTCCTCGAAGACGCGGCCAAATTCGAGCTTGAAATCGACCAGGCGAATGCCAATTCCGGCGAACATGCCAGACAAAAAGTCGTTTATACGCAAGGCCATAACCACCATCTGGTCGAGCTCGTCTTCGGTGGCCCAGCCCAGCGTCACCGCGTGATCGTCGTTGATCAGCGGGTCGCCCAGTTCGTCGGACTTGTAGCAAAACTCAACGATTGAGCGGGCCAGCGGCGTGCCTTCTTCAATGCCCAGCCGTTTGGCCATGGAGCCGGCGGCGATATTGCGCACGATCACCTCGATGGGCACGATCTCCACATGCCGCACCAGCTGCTCGCGCATGTTGATGCGCTTCAGAAAATGGGTGGGAATGCCGATTTCATTCAGCCGCTGGAAAATATGTGACGAGATGCGGTTGTTCAGAACGCCCTTGCCCGCGATCGAGCCTTTCTTCTGGGCGTTGAACGCGGTTGCGTCGTCCTTGAAATATTGAATGACCGTGTTCGGCTCAGGCCCTTTATAGATAATTTTAGCCTTGCCTTCGTACAGCTTTTTACGCCGCGCCATGTCTGTCCGGATCCTTTGTTATGCCCTTCGTGAGGAAGCCGGAAGATAGCGGATCGCCCCGCCGAACTCAACGCTTTCAATTGGGCGCTCCCGCGTCTTTTTGCCGGATCATCTAGCCGGTTGATTCCATTCGGCCTTGGGGCTATCCATTGGACAAATCCGCCCATAAAAATCGAGACAGGACGTCATGACACAATTCGACAAACGCGAAAAAGCATACGAATCCAAATTTGCCCACGACGAGGAACTGCGCTTCAAGGCCACTGCCCGGCGCAACAAGCTGCTGGGGTTATGGGCCGCGGAACTGATGGGGATGGAGGGCGATGCGGCGAAGGCCTACGCCCTTGAAGTGATCAAATCCGATTTCGAGGAAGCGGGCGAGGAGGATGTTTATCGCAAGCTCAAGGGCGACCTGGACGGGAAGAGCCTCGCTATTTCCGAGCATCGCATCAGGAAGGCCATGGCCGAACTGGCGAATGCGGCCGCCCGACAGGTGATGGACGAAGCCAAGCCCTAGGGGTTTTGTCTCAACGGGTTGTTCACCGGATACATTCTTCTGGCTTCCTCGGGGGGATATTCTCTTCGTCACCCTCACCCTGACCCTCTCCCTCAGGGAGAGGGGTTAAGAGAGTCGCCGCGAAAATCCTCTCCCCTTGTGG
>JACZSK010000043.1 GCA_022574255.1 Pseudomonadota bacterium | reverse complement strand
ACCTGCAGGCCCAGCGGCAGCCCCTCCGCAGACAGGCCGCCCGGCACCGATATGGCGGGCACCCCGGCGAGGTTGCTGGCCACCGTGAAAATATCATTCAGATACATTGCAATGGGGTCATCGGACTTGGCGCCAATGGCGAAGGCGGCGCTGGGCGCGGTGGGCGTCAGCAGCGCATCGACCTGGGCAAAGGCGCCGCGGAAATCCTCGGCGATGCGGGTGCGCACTTTCTGCGCCTTCAGGTAATAGGCGTCGTAATAGCCCGCCGACAACACGTATGTGCCGATCAGGATGCGCCGCTGCACTTCGGCGCCAAAGCCTTCAGCGCGGGTCGCCTCATACATGTCGTCCAGGCTGCTGCCCTCGGCTTGAGCGCGCAGGCCATAGCGCACGCCGTCATAGCGGGCCAGGTTGGACGACGCCTCGGCGGGCGCCACAATATAATAGGCAGGCAACGCATATTTGGTCAGCGGCAGCGACACGTCGATAATCTCGGCGCCGGCATCCTTCAGCCATTCCACGCCCTCGGCCCAGAGCTTTTCAATCTCCTCCGGCATGCCGTCGACGCGGTATTCCTTGGGCACACCGATGCGCATGCCCTTTATCTCGCCGGTCAGCGCCGCCTCATAGTTGGGCACCGGGCGGTCCACTGAAGTAGAATCCTTGACGTCATAACCGGCCATGGATTCCAGCATGATGGCGCAATCGCGCACGGTGCGGGCAAAAGGCCCGGGATGATCCAGCGACGAGGCAAAGGCCACCACGCCCCAGCGCGAGCAACGCCCATAGGTGGGTTTCATGCCGACAATGCCGGTGAAAGCCGCCGGCTGGCGGATCGAGCCGCCGGTATCGGTGCCGATGGCGCCCATGGCGGCGCGCGCCGCAACGGCGGTGGCCGAGCCCCCCGACGAGCCGCCGGGCACCAGATCTTCGCCGGAGGCGTCTTTCCACGGGTTGATGACGTGGCCGTAATAAGAAGTCTCATTCGACGAGCCCATGGCGAACTCGTCCATATTCGCCTTGCCCAGCATCACCGCGCCATCGGCGAAAAGATTTTCCGTGACGTGGCTCTCATAAGCAGGAGTGAAGCCGTCGAGGATATGGCTGCCGGCGGTGGTGAGAATCCCCTCGGTGCAGAACAGGTCTTTGACCGCGATGGGAATACCGGTCATGGCCGGGGCGTCGCCGGCGGCAAGACGCTTGTCCGCCGCATCGGCCTGGGTCAGTGCCTGTTCGGCGGTCTCGGTGACAAAGGCGTTCAGCGGGCGCAGCCCTTCAACTTCAGCAATATGCGCCGCGGTCAACTCGCGCGCCGAAAAGGCGCCGCTGCGCAGGGCGTCGCGTGCTTGGGCAATGGTCAGCTTGGTAAGGTCAGACATCAGACATGCCTACTCAATCACCTTGGGGACGGCGTAAAAGCCATATTCCGAGACCGGCGCGTTCGCCAGAACATCCGCCGCCTTGTTGCCATCGGTCACCTCGTCGTCGCGCCAACGCAGCTTGGTCTCCACGGCGCTGGTCATGGGCGGCACGCCGTCGGTGGCCACCTCGTCGAGCTGCTCGATCCATTTGAGGATGTTGTTCAGCTCGTCGGTCATCGGCGCCAGTCTTTCGTCCGAGACGCTGATACGGGCCAGATGCGCGATTTTCGCGACCGTTTCCTTATCGACTGACATGGGAGTCCCTCTCGCCTGAAAGCAACCTTGAATCCGGGGCGGACACTACAACTTCGCCTGAACAAGGGCAAGCGCCAGAGCAGGCAGAGTGGGGGCGGAAAGGCCCATTCATTTTCCCGCGTGATCCGATCCCCGGCTTGAGCTATTCTTAAACGCAATGGCACTGATCGAGCAAACAGAAGTGACGCTGAAGGACGGGCGCCGGGCATTGTTGCGCTCGGCCCGGGGCGGCGACGGATGGCGGGTGAACCGCTTCATCCGCGAGGGCTTCCTGACCCAGGAATATCTCATCCGCCTGCCTGAAGAATATCTGGTCACCCCCTGGCAGGAGCGCGGGCGGCTGCGCCGGCGCCTGCAGGCCAGCGACGAGCTGATGCTGCTCGCCGAAGCGAACGGCGCGGTTGTCGCCCTGCTCAGCACCAACACCGACAAGCGCCGGCGGGCGCGGCATAATTGCGAGTTTGGCATTACCGTGTCGCGCGACTGGCAGGGCGGCGGGCTGGGCCGCGCCATGATTGAAATACTCATCCACTGGGCGGAGGGCGTGGCGACCCTGGAACGGCTGGAATTGCATGTGGTGACCGCCAATGCGCCGGCCATTGCGCTTTACCACTCGTTGGGCTTCACGGTAGAAGGGCTGCGCAGAGGTGCGGTCAAATACCAGGATGGCCGCGTGCTGGACGACCAGTTGATGTGCCGCCGGGTGGATGGCACCTCCGCTCCCGGCACGAAAGTGGAGACAAGCGCGTGATCGCCGCTATTGCCGCCCTGAAAAAAAGCCTGGGAAAAGACCAGCGGCTGCTGGGGCTGGACCTGGGCTCAAAGACCATCGGTCTTGCCTTATCGGACCGCACGCTGATGATCGCCACCCCCATGGAAACCATCAGGCGCCGGAAATTCACCGCCGACTCGGAAAAGCTGCTGGCAATTTGCGCCGCGCAGGGCGTCGGCGGGCTGGTCATCGGCATGCCCTTCAACATGGACGGCTCGGAAGGCCCGCGCGCCCAATCGACCCGCCAGTTCGCCAAAAACCTGGCCGAAAAGACGTCTCTGCCCATGGCCTTCTGGGACGAGCGGCTGTCCACCGCGGCGGTGACCCGGACATTGCTGGAGGCCGACGCCTCGCGGGCGCGCCGGGCAGAGGTTGTCGACAAGATGGCCGCCGCCTATATCCTGCAGGGGGCGCTGGATTCGCTCAATTCCGCTTCGTGAATGTGCCCTTAATGCTTGCCCCGGTGGCGAGCGGCAATTATAAGCCTGACTTTAATGAAACGTAGGCCTGAAAATACCGACGCAGTTCAGAAGGCGCTGATCGATTCGCCCGAGGCCAACCCGTTTCCGCACCGTCATATTCTGGGCATCGAGGGGCTGGACCCCGCCCATATCGAGTTTCTGCTGGACCTTGCGGACAGTTATGCCGAACAGAACCGCAGCCCCGACAAGGGTTCCGACCTGTGCCGGGGGCTGACCCAGATCAATCTCTTTTTTGAGAGTTCCACCCGCACGCTGATGTCCTTCGAGATTGCCGGCAAGCGGCTGGGCTTCGATACGGTCAGCCTGGCGACCCAGGCATCCTCCATCAAAAAAGGCGAGACGCTGCTGGATACGGCGCTGACGCTGAACGCCATGCGCCCCGACGTGATTGTGGTGCGCCACTCCGACGCCGGCGCCGTGGCCCTGCTGGCGGCGAAAATGGACTGCGCGGTAATCAACGCCGGCGACGGGCGCCACGAGCACCCCACCCAGGCGCTGCTGGACGCCCTGACCATCCGCCGCAGGAAGGGCCGCCTTGACGGGCTGACGGTGGCCATTTGCGGCGATATCGCCCACTCAAGGGTGGCGCGCTCGAATATCCGCCTGCTCGGCGCCATGGGCGCTAGGTTGCGTGTTGTGGCGCCGCCCACATTGCTGCCCGCCCAGGTTCACCGCCTGGGCGTTGAGGTTTACACCGACATGGTCTTGGGGCTGAAAGACGTGGATGTGGTGATGATGCTGCGGGTCCAGCGCGAGCGCATGGAGGGTGCGCTGCTGCCCTCACAGAAGGAATATTTCCGCCTCTATGGCCTGACCGAGGAGAAACTTTCCCATGCCCGGCCGGACGTGCTGATCCTGCATCCCGGGCCCATGAACCGGGGTGTTGAAATCGCCTCGGGCCTGGCCGACGACATGGACCGATCAGCCATCCAGGAACAGGTTGAGATGGGCGTTGCGGTGCGCATGGCCTGCCTGGACGTGCTGACCCGGCAGCTGAGGGACGGATCATGAGCGCCGCCGCCTATACCGCTTATACGAACGCGCGGATTATTGACCCCGCCAGCGACATGGACGCGACCGGCACGCTGGTGGTCAAGGGCGGCAGGATCATGGCTGTTGGCGCCGATGGGGAAATTCCCCAGGGCGCGAAAGTGATTGATTGCACGGGGCTGGTGCTGGCGCCGGGGCTGGTGGATATGCGGGCATTTGCCGCCGACGCCGCCGCCGCAGCGCGCGGCGGCATTACAACCGTGACCCTGATGCCCGACCGCGAACCGCCCGTCGACAACCAGGCCATGGTCGAATATGTGGCGCGCAAGGCCGCCGAGAGCGGACAAATCCGTGCCCGGGTCATGGGCGCGCTGACCCGCGGGCTGGCCGGGACCGAGATGGCGGAACTGGGCCTGATGCGCGGCGCCGGGGCCGTTGGTTTTACGGATGCGCGAAAATCGGTGGCCGATACCGGCGTGATGCGCCGGTTGATGGAATATGCCACGGCGCTGGACGGTCTGGTGGTGCAGTTTCCTGAAGATGCGGCGCTGGCCGCGGACGGCGTGATGAACGAGGGCGAGACGGCCACAAGGCTGGGCCTGGCGGGAATTTCCGTCGCCGCCGAGACCATTATTATCGAGCGCGACTTGCGGCTGCTGGAAATCACCGGCGGGCGCTACCATGTGGCGCTGGTCACTTGCGCCGGTTCGCTGGATGTCATCCGCCGGGCCAAAGACAAGGGGCTGAGCGTGAGTTGCGCGGTCGCGCCGCATCACTTCGCGCTGAACGAAACAGCGGTCGCCGATTACCGCAGCTTTGCCAGGGTGGCGCCGCCGCTGCGCGCCGAAGACGACCGGGCGGCCATTGTCGAGGGCATCCGCGACGGCACCATCGACGCCATATGCTCTGACCATGACCCGCGCGACGCCGAGGCCAAGAGATTGCCTTTCGCCCAGGCCGCCCCCGGCGCCGTCGGCTTCGAATGTATGTTGCCGCTGGCGTTGGAACTGGCCCATAATCATGATATTCCCCTGAAAGTATTGTTGCGGGCCATGACCTCGCGCCCGGCGGAAATACTGGGAATTGACGCAGGAACGCTGGCTGTGGACGCACCGGCGGACTTTATCCTGATCGACCCCGACCGGCCCTGGCGCATTGACGCCGACGAACTTGCCAGCGAAACGCGCAACACGCCGTTCGACGGGCGACCGGTGCAGGGCCGGGTGATGCGCACCGTTCTGGGCGGCAAGACGGTGTTCGAATTTGCCGAAAAGACAGAGAAGTAATGGGGATAAAAAATGACTGATGTCGCCCTGGCGAACCCCGGGATCACGTTTGTGCTGTGCTTCCTGTTTGGCTATGGGCTGGGGTCCATCCCCTTCGGCCTGTTGCTGACACGGGCGGCGGGCGTTGGCGATATTCGCCAGATGGGCTCCGGCAATATCGGCGCCACCAATGTGCTGCGCACGGGCAACAAGGGCATCGCGCTGGCCACGCTGCTGCTCGATGCGGCCAAGGGCGCCCTCGCCGTCATGCTGTTGTTCTGGCTGCCTCTGCCCTTCGGCATAATCGCCGGGGCGGGCGCCTTTCTCGGGCATATCTACCCGGTCTGGCTGGGTTTCAAGGGCGGCAAGGGCGTTGCCACCTTTTTTGGCCTGCTGCTGGCCGTCGCCTGGCCGCTGGGCCTGGCCAGCATAGCCATATGGCTGGTCTCGGGCGCAATTCTGCGCATATCCTCGCTGGCGGCGCTGATTGCCGCCGCGGCAACGCCGTTCATTGCCCAATACTGGGGCCCCGAGGAACTGGTGCTGCCATCGGCGGTGCTGGCCGCCATTATTTTTGTCCGCCATACCGAGAATATCCAGCGGCTGTTCCGGGGCGAAGAGCCGCGCATCGGCCGCAAAATTCCCCAAACCGCCGAGGCCGCCGAAGACCCTGAAAAGAACGGCCCGGCGGGGGAATGATTGGCCCGTCACACAACCCGCAGTTGACAATCATGCAACATCTGCCACAGTGGCAAAATGAATGATGTTGGCACTATCGGTCTGACAGACGCTGAACGCTTGGCGCGCCTCAGGTTGGCGCGTTGTCAAAGCGTTGGCCCCATTACCTTCCGTCGGCTTCTGGAGCGCTTTGCCACCGCTGAAGCGGCGCTGGATGCGCTGCCCGATCTGGCCCGCCGCGGTGGTGGCCGAAAGCCCGTGAAGGTGGCAGACCCCGAAACCGTCGCGGCGGAAATGGATGCCGTTCAGGCCCTGGGCGGCGAAATCATGGTGCTGGGAGACAGCGCCTATCCCGCCCTGCTGGAAGCCGTCGAAGACGCCCCCCCGGCGCTGACCCTGCTGGGCCGGACCGAGCTGATGAGCGAACGCTGCATCGGCATCGTGGGCGCGCGGAACGCCAGCGCCATCGGCCAGAGATTTGCCCGCCAGATCGCCGGTGAGCTGGGCGATGAAGGCCTGATCGTGGTTTCCGGCCTGGCGCGCGGCATTGATGCGGCGGCCCACGAAGGAGCGCTGGACAGCCTCGCGGGGGGCACCATCGCCGTTCTGGGCGGTGGGCTGGATGTATTCTACCCCAGGGAGAACAGGGAATTGCAAAACCGCATCGCGGAAGAAGGGTTGCTGGTGTCCGAACACCCGCCCGGCACGCAGCCACAGGCCAGCCACTTCCCGCGCCGCAACCGTATTATCTCGGGGCTCTCTCTGGGCGTTCTCGTTATCGAGGCGGCCATGCGGTCGGGCTCGTTGATAACCGCAAGGCTGGCCGGCGAACAGGGGCGGGAGGTTTTTGCCGTGCCGGGTTCGCCGCTGGACCCCCGGGCACAGGGCGCTAACAACCTGATCCGCCAGGGCGCCGCACTGGTTGAACACGCCGACGACGTGGTTGAAGCCCTGGCCAGCCTAGGCAGCCTGCCCGGCCATCACCATGCGCCCCACCAGCCATTGGCAGAGCCGGCGGAAAGCGAGTTCAGGAGCGCCGGCGTAACTGACGAGGCAGCGGATATAGAAGATGACGCGCGGGCATTGCTGCGCGAAAAACTGAGCCCCGCGCCGGTCGCCATCGACGAAATCATGCGCCAGTGCGGGCTGCCCCCCGCCGTCGTTTTGACCATTCTGCTGGAGCTGGAACTGGCCGGCATTGCACAGCGTCATCCCGGCAATCAGGTATCTTTGGCTTGACCATTCCGCCGCGATGCCACATATGCCTTCTTTTATGATCGGCAAAATCGGGTTACGGGGGGCGCCGCGCCGCCGGCGCCGGGACGCCGGGAAGAGCCGCTGGAAGATATATGAATCTGGTAATTGTTGAATCGCCTGCCAAGGCCAAGACCATCAACCGCTATCTGGGCTCCGATTACACGGTTCTGGCCAGCTATGGCCATGTCCGCGATCTGCCCTCAAAGAATGGCTCGGTCGATCCCGACCAGGACTTCGCCATGAAATGGGAGGTCGATGCCAAGAGCAACAAGCGCCTGAACGAAATCGCCAGGATCGCCAAAAAATCCGACAATGTCTATCTGGCGACCGATCCGGACCGCGAGGGCGAGGCAATTTCCTGGCATGTGCTGGAGGTGCTGACCCAGAAAAAGGCTCTGGGCCGCGCCAAGGTGCAGCGGGTCGTTTTCAACGAGATCACCAAGTCGGCGATCCTGAAGGCGATGACCGAACCGCGCGAAATCGACAAGGAACTGGTCAACGCCTACCTGGCCCGCCGGGCGCTGGACTATCTTGTTGGCTTCACCCTGTCGCCGGTGCTGTGGCGCAAGCTGCCTGGTGCGCGCTCTGCCGGGCGCGTGCAATCGGTGACGCTGCGGATAATTTGTGATCGCGAGCTGGAAATCGATAAATTCGTCGCTGAAGAATATTGGTCGGTGACCGCTGATATGCTGAGCGCCGAGGGCCAGCCCTTCACCGCACGGCTGGTGCATTTGAACGGCGAAAAGCTGGACAAGATGGACCTGGGCAATGAGGAGGCTGCAAAAGCCGCCGTTGCCGCGATTGAAGCCGGCGATTTCACGGTCAGCAGGGTCGAGCGCAAGCCCACCCGGCGCAACCCGCAACCCCCCTTCACCACATCGACCCTGCAGCAGGAGGCCTCGCGCAAGCTGGGGTTCAGCGCCTCGCAGGCCATGCGCACGGCGCAGTCATTGTATGAAGGGAAAACCATCGACGGCGAGACCACCGGACTTATTACCTATATGCGGACCGATGGCGTGCAGATCGCCGGAGAAGCCATAGCCGGGGCGCGGGCCCTGATTGGCGAGAGTTATGGGGCGCGCTTCCTGCCCGACGAGCCGCGCATGTATAAAACCAAGGCGAAAAACGCCCAGGAGGCCCATGAGGCCATCCGCCCCACCAGCATGATGCGCCGGCCCACTGAAATGGCGCGCTACCTGGAAGAAGACGAGCGGCGGCTCTATGAACTGATCTGGAAGCGCACCATTGCCAGCCAGATGGCCAGCGCCCAGATCGAGCGGACCAGCGTGACCATTACCTCGGGTGATGGCCAGACAGCGCTGCGCGCCTCGGGCTCGGTTATCCAGTTTGAGGGTTTCCTGAAGCTGTATCAGGAAGGCTTCGACGACCAGAATGCCGGCGCCGGCGAGAAGGGCGACGAAAATCGACTGCCGCGCATCAACGAGGGCGAGACGCCGCCCCTGAAGGGGGTGACGCCGCGGCAGCATTTTACTGAGCCGCCGCCGCGCTTTTCCGAAGCCTCGCTGGTAAAAAAGATGGAAGAGCTGGGCATCGGGCGCCCCAGCACCTATGCCTCGACGCTATCCGTGCTGCGCGAGCGCAACTATGTGCATATGGACAAGAAGCGCTTCATCCCGGACGACAAGGGCCATGTGGTCACCGCCTTCCTGGAAAGCTTCTTCGGGCGCTGGGTGGAATACGACTTCACCGCCAACCTGGAGGAAGATCTGGACCGCATATCCGCCGGCCAGCTGGAGTGGAAGTCTGTGCTGCGCGATTTCTGGAGCGATTTCTACCCCAAGACCGAGGAAGTGCTGGCGGTCAGCAATACGGAAGTCCTGGAAAATCTGAACGAGCATCTGAAGGCGCATGTCTTCAAGGAGACCGAACCCGGCGTCGACCCGCGCAAATGCAAGTCCTGCGATGACGGGCGGCTGAGCCTGAAGACCGGGCGCTTCGGCGCTTTCATTGGCTGCTCGAACTACCCGGATTGCCGCTTTACCCGCCAGTTGACCGGCGACACCAAGGGCAATGGCGCCACCGCCGAGGGGCCAAAAGTGCTGGGCCAGGATCCCGAGACCGGGCTGGATGTAACGCTGCGCGAAGGGCGCTTCGGCCCCTATTTCCAGCTTGGCGAGCAAGACAAGGAAGACAAGAAAAGCAAACCCAGGCGGGCGTCGCTGCCCAAGGATATGTCGCCCGACCAGGTGGATTTCGAGCAGGCGCTGAAGCTCTTGAGCCTGCCGCGCGAGGTTGGCATGCATCCCGAGACCGATAAAATGATTACCGCCGCCATCGGCCGCTACGGTCCCTATATTTTGCATGACGGCAAATATGCCAGCCTGACCACCACCGAGGAGGTTTTCAGCGTTGGCGTCAACCGCGCGGTGGTGCTGCTGGCCGAAGCCAAAAACAAGGTGCGGCGCGGGCCGCAGGCGCTGAAGGAGCTGGGCGACCACCCCGAGGACGGCAAGGCTGTGCGCGTGATGGACGGGCGCTATGGCCCCTACGTGAAGCATAACGCGGTCAACGCGACCATCCCGCGCGGCACCGACCCCCAGGACGTGGACATGGACATGGCGGTTGCGCTGCTGAAAGCACGCATCGCCAAGGGCCCGGCCAAAAAGAAGGCCAGACCGAAGAAAAAGAAAACCGCCAAGAAGAAAACCGCAAAGTCCAAGTCAAAGGCGAAAGCGCCTGACGCGTAAACCCAGGGTCCGGACTCACTAATCCGGTGCAATTCTGTTAGGCAAGGAAGTTGCGAATGCAAGGAAACAGCCCGCAGACAGGGCCACACCCTTTCAAGGGCTGTATCCGCGGCAGTCGATCTTCCTTGCCTAACCCTCGCCGGCCGGCTCTTTTCCCGGCCAGAACTTTAAAGGGCGCTGCGCCTTTGCGGCTGGTAATGCGTCGAAACCCCTTGAAAACCAACCAGGTTTCCTGCGGCGCCCCTCCTGTTCCAGCCGCAAAGGAGCGGCGCAGAATGGATCGCATTAATGAGTCCGGACCCTAAATCGGCCCCCTTCCCGACCAAGGCGGAGGTGCTGGCCTTTATCGAGGAGGCCCAGGGCCGCATCTCGAAGCGCGAGATCGCCCGTGCCTTTCACATCAAGGGTAATAACCGCAGCCTGTTGAAAGACATGCTCAGGGAACTGCGCGCCGAGGGCGCAATCGCCCGCGACCCGGGCCGAACGCTGCGCCCCGCCGGAAGCCTGCCGCCGGTTGGGGTGATTGAAGTCACCGGCACCGACGAACACGGCGACCTCGAGGCCATTCCGCAAAACTGGAACCCGGGAAAACCGGGCGAAGACGCGCCGCCGCGAATCATCCTGGTGCCCACCAAACAGCGCAGGCTGCCGGCGCTGGGCAAGGGCGACCGGGTGTTGGCGCGGCTGTCCGAGGGCCGCGATGAAGATGGCACCTGGTATGCCGCCACCATAATCCGCGTGCTGGAGGCGGCGCCGGCCAACATCCTGGGCATCTATCATGGCGGGATTGAGGGCGGGCGCATTTCACCCACCGACAAGAAAATGCGCAAGGAATTCGCCGTCGACCGGGGCGATGAGGCCGGCGCCCGGCATGGCGAGCTGGTGCTGGCGGAAATCATCGGCGGGCGGCCCCGGCGCAGCGACCACGGGCTGAAACGCGCGCGGGTGACCGAACGGCTGGGCGATATGAGCGAGCCACGCTCGGTCAGCCTGATTGCCATTCATCACCACGGCATACCCACCGACTTTTCCCCCGCCGCCATAGCCGAAGCGGAAGCCGCGGAAGCGCCCTCGCTAAAGGGCCGCACCGATTTGCGCGCAATTCCGCTGATCACCATCGACCCGGCGGATGCACGCGACCATGACGATGCAATCTTCGCCGAGCCCGACGATGACCCCGGGAACAAGGGTGGCTGGCGGATTATGGTGGCCATTGCCGATGTGGCGCATTTCGTGACGCCGGGCAGCGCTCTCGACCGCGAGGCGCTGACCCGGGGAAATTCCTGTTATTTCCCCGACCGCGTGGTGCCCATGCTGCCCGAGGCCCTGTCCAACAATCTGTGCTCGCTTAAAGTGGGCCAGGACCGCGCCGCGCTGGTGGCGCATATGTGGCTGGACAAAGACGGCGCGCTGAAGCGGCACAAGTTCGAACGCGCACTGATCCGCTCGGCGGCGTCGCTGACCTATCGGGAGGTGCAGGCTGCCATTGACGGCCAGCCGGGCGAGAAGGCCGGCCCTCTGCTGGAACCGGTGCTGAAGCCCCTGTACGCAGCCTTTCAGGCGCTGGCCCGGGCGCGGGACGCCCGCCAGCCACTGGACCTGAACCTGCCCGAGCGGCGCATTGTTCTGGGCCAGGATGGCCGTGTGGAAAGCATCGACCGGCGCGAGCGGCTGGACGCCCACCGGGTGGTTGAGGAGTTCATGATTACCGCCAATGTGGCCGCCGCCGAAACGCTGGAGCGGAAACGCATACCCTGCATGTACCGGGTGCATGAGGAACCGGGTGCGGAAAAGCTGGAATCCTTGCGCGAATTTCTCGCCACGCTGGACTTGCGGCTGGCCAAGGCACAGGTCATGCGCCCTGCCCTCCTTAACAATATTCTGCGGAAAGCGGCCGACACGCCATATGCCGAGCTGGTCAACGATGTGATGCTCAGGAGCCAGACCCAGGCCTATTATGCGCCTGAAAACCGCGGCCATTTCGGGCTGGCGCTGACCCGTTACGCCCATTTCACCTCGCCCATCCGCCGCTATGCCGACCTGGTCGTGCATCGCGGCCTGACAAGCGCGCTGGGCGCGGGGAAAGACGGGCTGGTCGATGGAGAGCGCATGACCAGCATTGGCGAGGAAATATCGAAGACCGAGCGCCGCGCCATGGCCGCCGAGCGCGAATCCGTTGACCGTTATCTGGCGGCTTTCCTGTCCGACCAGGTTGGTGACATTTTCTCGGGAAAAATCTCCGGCGTCGCCCGTTTCGGCCTGTTCGTGTCCATTGAGCCTTCTGGCGCCGACGGCATTATCCCGGTCTCGACACTGTATGACGATTTCTACGAGTATGACGAACACCACCACCGGCTGGTCGGGCGGCGCACACGCAAGGTCTACAGGCTGGGCGACAGGGTGGAGGTGCGCCTGGCCCAGGCCGATCCCTATACCGGCGGGCTGAAACTGGAACTGCTGGAGGACGGCGTTGGGACTGCTCGGGACCGGCCGCCAAAACGCCGCAGGAAAAAAGGCAAGGGTGGCAAGAGGAGCGGCAAGAAGCAAAAACCGTCGCGCGGCGGGAAGCGTTAGGCGGCGGTGATGAAGCGCCCCAGTCGGGCATGGGAACAGGTCACCGTGCCGGTCGCATCGAGCATGACGATGGGGTCGTCGAGGCCCCCGGGCCCTCTGGGCACAAGCCCGTAAACATAGCGGCGGACCAGGTTACCCGTTGTGCCGTCGTATTCGGTGATGACATGGGCGCCGGCATACAAGTATTCCGTGGTCAGGCCGGCGGCGGTCTTCTCCGAGCGCCGGCCAAGGGGGTCAAGGAAAATGGGAGGCTTGTACGCTACGCGGTGGGTGTGCGGGGTCTGGGCGGGGATCGGTATCGTGCGACCGGAATTCCCGGAATTCCCGGAATTCTCCCGGAATTGCGGTCCCCGGAATTCCAGGCGAACGATTCCAGTTCCTGCATTGTCCCGCCGAGCACTAGATGACTAAGCGGCCCTAACAAGGGCCCTCGAACACTCCGCCTATGGCTGTCTTAATGATTCACAGTACGGAGTAAGCCGATAGTAGGGCGTCAAATTGTGACGCCAACGGTGAAAATCGCGAAGAATGCGGAAGGCTGGCCCTCGCTGATGAGCGCCATAGTGCGGTCAGTTCAAACTACAGATACATTCCATTCACTAATGTCTTGCGCCAAAACGGTCTCCTCTTCCTCGCTTCGCTCAAGCCACGTCACGTTGTCAGAGACCCAGTTGTTCTTGACCAAGTAGTCTCGGAGCTTAAGGTCTTCGTCGGCCCAAATCATCTTGTGAACGCCCTTCTCCATTTCGGTAAACTCCATCGGTTCACATCTTCTTACGCCTTCCTGAAATCGACTGAGGCCCAAATACCCCACAACGAGCCCTTGTCGATCTTCTTCGTCTTCCGCTTCTTCGATAAGTCGTCTAAAGAGCGCCTTTAATTCGGCCTTCTTGTAGCCAAACAGTAACGCGTGATCAGCTACGTGCCGGGGAAGCAGCGCGATAGACCGAAAGGAAAAGTTAGAATACTCGGACAACATGATGCCCTCCCTGACCTCGGGGGTGCGCAGGGCGTCCATGATATCGTCGATCTCAGAATCCGGCCTCTCGGAATCCTGGCCTTCATCGCCTAACTGCTTTTCGGGTCGAGGTGCCGTATTATTGAGTGCGTCAGATATCGCCCCTCGCAAAATCATTACGTCCCGCATTCCGTCGGTTTTTTCGCCTTTAGCTAGTTCGGGGGCCGTGGCCTGTAATTCTTCTTCTCTATATCGCTGCCAATCCTTTGCGATCAAATAACGGGCCAACCTTGTCTCTAAATAGGCCTTTACGTCTTGCCGCCTCTTCTCGGAAAGAACCGCGAGACCGACCGCGAGCAGGAATCCGAAGCTTGCTCCATAGACAAGAAACGCGCTCTGAAACTCGAGTCCAAGCCCCTGAGGTGGCACGAATCCCTTCACGATTGCCAATGGCACTAGACTAAGAACAAATCCTCGAAGCGCAGCTAGGGCGAAACCGCCTATCGCCCCCAAAGTCACGCTTCCATGGAGCCAATTGTGGGTGGCGACCGGCACGCCAACAAATAATGGTATGCAGAGGACCGTGAACACGAAGACGCCGAAAACCATCCCAGCCAAGCTACCAACCATCAGAACTACGGTATCCATCGCCCCGCTCCCCTATAAGAGGCATCTGCGAAACATGTAGCACATTTTGCTGTTTTTTGATTCCATCATTGTGGGTTTCAGAGGAGATTTTGATAGCTGAGAAGCGGATGGCCGGACAATTTTTTGCCGAGGTTGGACGGCAACTGGACAAGCGGGGTCTGGTTCTGAAGACCGGAGCCCTGATCGACGCCAGCCTGATCGAGGCCCAGGTGCCACGCCGTCGTCGCGCCCTTTCCCTGCTTGACTTCACGGGACTTATGCGTATGTTCACGGGCGCGCCGGGAGACAGCGCCCGGGTGCCCAGTTGGAGCTAAGAAGATGGCGAAAAAAGCGAACATCAAGATCAAGCTGGTCAGCACCGCTGACACGGGCTTCTACTATGTGACCCGGAAAAATCCGCGCAACCTGACGGAAAAGATGGTCATGCGGAAGTATGATCCCGTTGTGCGCAGGCATGTGGAATTCAAGGAAGCCAAGATCAAGTAGCTTTCGACGCGCGTCGCCACGAATAATTAAACCGCCACTTCGGAAGAAGGGCGGTTTTCGTTTGATCTGTCCCCCTCACCCTGCCCACCATTTTTGCGTGATACGCCTTTTTGCGTGATACGCCTTTTTGCGTGATACGCCTTGGGGGCAAATCCAGTCTTGCCTTTCTACATCGAGCCACCAAAAGCTGGACTCGCCGATCAAGTCGGCGAGTGACGAAGGGGGTGTCGGCGAGTGACGAAGAGAAAAAGGAGAGAGGGTTTTCGCGCCGGCTCTCTTATCCCCTCTCCCTTGAGGGAGAGGGTCAGGGTGAGGGTGACAAATAAAAGGAATCCGTCACTCCGGGCCAATGTGCGTCACGCAAGAGGGGCCCGGGGTCTGTTGCCCTCTCCGGTGTTTTGGCCTGCAGCGCCAGCGTTTTCAATGGACCCCGGGTCAAGCCCGGGGTGACGAAGGAAGAATCCCCTCTCCCTTGACGGGAGGGTGCCAAGGCAGGAAAGGGGGAGGGTGACAAAGAAAAAAACGTATCACCGGCTAACGCCTGCGATCACGCGGCGACAACCACCTTGTTGCGGCCCTGGTCCTTGGCCCGGTAAAGCGCCTGGTCGGCCTTTTCCAGGATTTCGCTGCTCGTTTTGGTGCTGGCGTCACAACAGGCCAGACCAATGCTGACGGTTATTTCCAGCTTGTCGTCCGAGCTCGAAATGGTGAAGGGTTCTTCGGCAATGGACTCGCGCAGGCGTTCCGCGATTATCTCGGCCTGTTCGGTGCCGGTCTCGGGCATGATCACGACAAATTCTTCGCCGCCGTAGCGCGCGGCAAGGTCGACGCCACGCACGTTGCGCGCCACCCGGCCGGCGAAATCGTGCAGCACCTCGTCGCCCGCCCTGTGGCCGTAAGTGTCGTTCACTTGCTTGAAATGGTCGATATCCAGAAGCGCCACCGACAGCTTCTTGTTGGTGTCCGCCAGGCCTTTAACCAGGGTGTCCAGATGGCTTGCCATATAATGCCGGTTATAAAGCCCGGTCACCGCGTCAGTGGTTGCCAGCCGCATCGACAGATGCAGGTTTTCGCGCAGGCGATCGGCGAAGCGCTTGCGCTTCAACTGGGTTTTGACCCGGGCCAGCATTTCCAGCTTGTCGGACGGCGCGATCAGATAGTCATTCACCCCCATCTCCAGGGCACGCACCAGAAGGCGGGTGTCGTCTTCTTCCACCAAAACCAGAATGGGCACATGACGGGTTTCGTCGTAGGAGCGCAATTTCGAGCAGATCCGCAGTCCGTCCGTGGTCTGCATGTTCAGGCTGACGATCACCAGATCGTAATTCTTCTCGCGGGCGCGCTCTGCCTCGTTCTCGTCGCCAAGGCTGTGCGTGACCTGCGCCAGAGCCCCAAGATGTTTCATCATCCGCTCGCTGCCGCGCTGCTGGTCGTCAATCAACAGAATATGCGTATCCGCGGGACCGAAAGCCACATCTTCGGCCTCGTTCAGATTGCCCAGCGAGACATCCGTGGCCTCACGGTTGCGGAACTCGTCCATCATCACTTTGAGGCGCACCAGCGAGCGCACGCGGGCGAAAAGCGCCACGTCCTTCACTGGTTTGGTGAGAAAATCGTCAGCGCCGGCCTCGAGCCCGGCGACCCGGTCCGAAGGCTGGTCCAGGGCGGTGACCATAACAACGGGAATATGCATGGTCTCCCGGTCTTCCTTGATGCGGGTACAGACCTCAAAGCCGTTCATGCCCGGCATCATCACATCCAGCAGCACGATATCAGGATGTTCGCGCTTCAGAATTTCCAGCGCTTCGGGGCCCGACGTGGCAGTGAGCACGTCGAAATACTCGCTGGTCAGCTTCGCTTCCAGGAGTTTGACATTCGGCAGAATGTCATCAACAACTAATACTCGTGCCGTCATGCGTAACTACCCGGCATACTGTTTAACGGTTTCGAGAAACTGTCCCACTGAAATCGGTTTGGCTATATAGGCCTCGCAACCACCCTCCCGAATTTTTTCCTCGTCGCCCTTCATGGCAAAGGCGGTGATCGCAACGATGGGAATATTTTTCAGTTCCTCATCTTCCTTGATCCATTTTGTCACTTCCAGCCCCGAGACTTCGGGAAGCTGGATATCCATAAGGATCAGGTCAGGCTTATGTTCCCTGGCCAGTTCAAGCGCCGCCATGCCGTCCTGCGTCTGGATGGTCTCGTAGTTATTTGCCGTCAACAGATCACTGAACAATTTCATGTTCAGCTCGTTATCCTCGACGATCAGTATTTTTTTCATTGGTTTGCTCTCTGGCTGTGCGAGCCCGGCTCGCCCATTATATTTAAAAAAACCCCATAAGGCCCCCGGCGCAGCTTCCCCAGCCTGCCCCATTTGGGTACCATGCCTTTGCTAGGTAAACGATACGTTAACTGGGGCTCTGGCTGCGGCATTCACCCACCTATAGCTTGCCGCAGTTATGGTTAACACCCCATTAATTTGTGACCTCATGGAACTGGACATGCAACCCGCTCAAGCCGAAATAATCGCCATCCACGCCCTCCAGTTCGTAATGCAGGACGAGACCCTGTGTGAGCGGTTCATGGCGATAACCGGCCTTACGCCCACAGAGATACAGAATAATGTTGCCGACAGCGGTTTGCACCTTGGGGCGCTGGAGTTCCTTTTGCAGCACGAGCCCGATGCCGCGGCCTTCTGCGAGGCGACGGAGCTGCCCCCCGGCACAGCGCTGGTGGCGCAACGCCTGATTGGCGGTGAGCCTGAATGACCGGAGATATTCCAGCTTTTGTAGCGGAGCAGATTGCGGCCCTGTCGATTGACCGGGAGCGCCCACTGGTGCTGAGCGACGCCGATGAGGTGCTGCTGCAATTCGCGGTACCGCTGGAGCGCTTTCTCGACGAGGAAGGCCTGTATCTGGAACTCACCAGCTTTCGCCTGGCCGGCAACATAAAAATGAAAAGCACCGGCAAAGCGGTCAGCCAACAGGCCGTGGCGGCACTGATTGGCGAGTTTTTCGCCAGTAAAGCGGGCGATTGCCCGGCGGTGCCCGGCGCCTCCGAAGCGCTGGCGAAATTGTCGCGATGGGCGGAAATTATTATTGTTTCAAATATTCCACTTGATGCGAGGCAGGCGCGAGCCGATTCGCTTCACGCCCTGGGCATGCCTTATCCGCTGATCGCCAATTCGGGCGAAAAAGGCCCCGCGATCAAGGCGATTACCGCGGGCCATGCCGCGCCGGTGGTTTTCCTCGACGACCTGCCGCAGAATATCGCCTCGGTGGCCACCCATGCGGCGCATGTGCATCGCATTCATTTCGTCGCCGACCCGCGCCTCAGGCCCCTGCTGGACCAGGCGGAAGGCGCCCATGCGCGCATCGACGAATGGCCAGAGGCGCTGGAGCATATCGAGGCGCATTTTCTGGCCCAGGGTTTCGCCAAGGGTGGATTATCCCGTGACGGAGAAAAATGACGCCGACCAGGCGACGGGGAACGCAGGCGACGCGCTTTGCCGCGATTGCCTGACGCGCCTGCCCGGAGCCAGGCCCGCGGCCAAGACCGGAAGTGAGCGCTGCGCCCATTGCGGCAGCCCGCGCCTGATCCGGCACCGCGAGCTTTTTGATCTGTCGCTTGCCCATGTGGATTGCGACGCTTTTTTCGCGGCTATCGAAAAGCGCGATAACCCCGCGCTGCGCGACCAGCCGGTGATCGTTGGTGGCGGACGGCGCGGTGTGGTTGCCACCTGCTGCTATATTGCGCGCACCTACGGCATCCATTCGGCCATGCCCATGTACCGGGCAAAGCAGGCCTGCCCGCGCGCCGTCGTGGTGCCGCCCGACATGAAGAAATACCGTGCCGTCGGGCGCCAGGTGCGCCAGATGATGGAAGCGCTGACCCCTTTGGTCGAGCCCCTGAGTATCGACGAGGCGTTTCTCGATCTGGCCGGCACCGAGCGGCTGCACGGCGCCGCACCGGCGGCCAGCCTGGCCGGGCTGGCGGCGCGTATCGAGAGCGAGATTGGCATCACCGTTTCCGTCGGCCTCAGCTACAACAAGTTCATGGCCAAAGTGGCGTCCGATATGGACAAGCCCAGGGGCTTCGCGGTGCTTGGGCAGGGCGAGGCGCTGGCCTTCCTGGCCGCCCAGCCGGTGGGCTTGCTGCCGGGTATCGGCAAGGCCTTCCAGGGCAAACTCAGGCGCGACGGCATCACCCGCATCGGCCAGTTGCAGGGCATGGAGGAAAAGGCGCTGATCCGCCGCTACGGGGTGATTGGCTCGCGCCTGGCGCGATTCTCGCGGGGTCAGGACGCGCGCGCTGTAAACCCCCATGGCGCCGCCAAAAGCATTTCTTCCGAGCGCTCGTTTGACCTGGACATCGCCGATATCGACGCGCTGGAAAAACAGCTTTGGGGGATGAGCGAAAATGTCTCGGCCAGCCTCAAATCCAAGAACCTGGCGGCGGGCACCGTGACGCTGAAATTGCGCGTTGGCCTGAGCCGCACCCTGACCCGCTCCAGCAAACTGGACAACCCGACCCAATTGGCCCAGGTGATATTCGAGCGTGGCTGCCAGTTGCTCCGGCGCGAGGCCAGGGGCACCGCTTTTCGCCTGTTGGGCATCGGGGTGTCCGGGCTGACCGGCGCGGGCGCAGCCGACCAGCCCGACCTCCTTGATCCCGGTGCGGCAAAAAAAGCGGTGATTGAGCGGGCCATGGACGCCGTGCGCGGGCGCTTTGGCGGCGACGCCATAAAAAAGGGCCGGGCTCTTTAAGTTTAACCCCTCAGTTGCCGGGCGCAGGCATCCGCCTGCTTGGCTCTCCTCGCATCAGCTCGGGCGCCCATTCTTGCGTGATGCGCCTTGGCGCGCTTGCCTCAGCCCATACGGGCTTCGGTTCTTTTAATTAAATAGGGACAGTATATATTTAATGCCGGTCGGCGATGGCGGCCCCAAAAATAAAAAATATATACTGTCCCTATTTAATTCCGGCAGAATCTGCCTAACTGCCCCTTTCTGGCAGTATTTTCCCACCAATGCGCCCTGCTAACACATTGCGTCATATAGATTTTTACTCTGGCACACTCCTTGCAACTCTCAGGCTAAACGGGGTTGAATACAGGAGTTGGCAATGCCAGGAGTTGAGTATATGGCACCTTTTAATCTGATTTCCGGCCAGGAACAGCCGCCGGGGCAACCGGCTGGTTTTAATGGCGCGCAAGGCCCGGCCTCGCCGCCGGCACTAAGCTCCAACCTCAACCCGGAGGTTGACCGGCTGGCGCATCGCCTGTTGCTGTCGGCCGGGCGCGAGGGCGCCGAGTTTGACGGTGAAAGCTGGGCGCTGATCGAGGAAGTGCTGGCCTTCGCCGCCGAGGCGGAGCAGCGCATCACATTGCAGCAAAACCGCATCCTCCATCTTGAATCCCTGTCAATTACCGACGAGCTGACCGGGCTGGCCAACCTGCGCGGCTTCAAACGCCTGCTCAAAAATGCCATCGCCAGCGCCCGGCGCCATGAGGAATATGGTGTCGTCGGCTATATCGACCTGGATGGCTTCAAAGCCATCAACGACGAGTTTGGCCATGCCGCGGGCGACGCTATCCTGCGCCATGTGGCTAAAGTCCTGAAATCCAAAATCCGGGTCAGTGACCTGGCCGCACGCATTGGCGGCGACGAGTTCGCAGTGGTGCTGGACCGCGCCGGCTGGGAGCGAGGCGCCAGGCGCCTGGTGGATATCCAGCAGGCCATCAACGATATGCCGGTTGAAATCGGCGGCACCCGCGTCGCGGTGCGGGCCAGCATGGGGCTTGCCCCCTTTGGCCCCACGACCAGCGTCAAGCAGGTTCTGGGGCATGCCGACGAGGCCATGTTTGCCGACAAGCGGGCGCGCAGCCTGAAGCGCCAGGAGAAAATAGCCAGCTGACAGCAATTCAACAGTTTACCCCAGCCAACGATCTGTCCCAACACGCACTCCAGCGTGAACTTAACCCCCTCTTCCTCTCTGGAAGGGGGGTTCTTTTTGCCCCCGGCTTCGTCCCAGGGTCTGGACCCTAACGCCGCCGATCCCGCGACGACGAGTGCGTGTGCACAACCTTCCAGGCGCCATCCACATGACGAAAGAGGAAGGTCTGGTAACCTGTCTTGTCAAACTCTTTTCCGCTCGAGCGAACCTTGCCCCTGACAGCCGTGTCGGCCACGGCCCAGGCGAAGCCATTCTCGAAATGAATTTCAATATTGGAAAAATCCAGCTCCAGATACTCAAGCGCGGTTTTTTCGGGCTCAACATGGTGTAGAACGAGATCGTCCAATCCTTCATTCTGGCCCCCGCTTTCCACATAACGAGCCCCCTCAAAATCCAGAAAATGTTTCCTGAAGGGCGTCCCGTCGCCGTTTTCCCATCCGTATTCAATGCCCGAAATGATATCCAGGATTGCTTCCTTATCCTCGGGCGCATCAAATGCAGACAGAAGCACGAAAGCCCCCGCAAACACGGCGAGCCGTCGCCAGTTCCCCACTTTCCTGTTCAACATGTTTCTCCCAAATTGGATTTAATTGTCGCTCCAGCAAATAAGCGCGGCAGCGGATCAATCCATCGCCCGCCATATCCTCCCCCGCGCCCTACATTGGCCAGAAAAATATAGACCAGAGGCGGGACCGCGACAATGCCGCCTTGGGGCAAAAGCAGGCATCAGGTGTTCTGCTGATTTGCAACTCTTTTCCCGATCCCGCTAAGGAAGGGGGGTTGCGCCCGGATCGGCACCGGAAACTTCCCGAACTGGGACTCAGAGTTGCACTGGCGTGAGCGCCGTGACCTCTCCGGCAACAACATCATGAACATGGGCATATGGGCCGAGGCGATTATGCGCTGGGTGGGTGACTACTCCTCCGTAACCGCAGTTGGCCACACCGTTATCAAGTACAAGCCGGACGCCGATGGCCGACGCCGCTCGACGGGGAACATCCCGGACCATGTTGACGTCATTGCGGAACTTGAGGCCGGCGGCCAGTTTCACATCCAGGTATCTAACGTCTCTGGCTTTGGACCTGTTGGGGACGTCTGGGTTCACGGAACCGAGGGCACGCTCCGGCTGGTCAGTGAGAACGGCAGCCTGGCGCTTTACGGCGGCCGGCGGGGCGACGCCCAGATGGGCAAGATAAACGTCGCGGCTGACAAGGTCGGCGGCTGGCGTGTTGAGGAAGAGTTCATCAACGCCATCCGCGGTATCGAGCCGGTGAGCCACACTGACTTCACGACCGGGGTGAAGTACATGGAGTTCACGGACGCCGTGGCCCACTCATTGAAGCTAGGTGAGAAGGTCGGGTTGCCCCTCTCTTAACGGACCGGGTGACCGGCATTACACAGCAGCGGCGCGGGCTCCAGCCCGCGCCGCTTCGCGTCCGGTAACCCCGTCTAACCGCGGAAGATGGTCGGGTGCCGGAGAAGGCTATACGGCGGAGATTCCCGGCCGGGCCTAAGGCAAGAACAGTTCG
>JACZSK010000042.1 GCA_022574255.1 Pseudomonadota bacterium | reverse complement strand
CGGCGGGCGCGAGTCCGGCTCGGATGCCTGGAAAGCCTATATGCGGCGCATGACCTCCACGGTGAACTATTCCGACGAACTGCCGCTGGCCCAGGGCATAAAGTTCGATATTTGATTTGTTGGATCCTCAGCCCTGTCTCCTGGCAGCCGGGCGCTAGGCTTTCCTCGCATCAGCTCGGGCGGCCAGTCGGCCTTGCCTCAGTCCTTCGGACCGCGGTTTTTATCCCCTCTCCCTCAAGGGAGAGGGCCAGGGCAGGAAAACGTGAGGGTGACCTTCAAAGACTCTGTCACTCCGGGCTTGACCCGGAGTCTATTGCCTTATCTGGCTGTGCCGGCGTTTTCAATGGACCCCGGCTCGGGGGCCGGGGTGACGACTACGTCTGGACTCGCCGCCAAGGCGCATCACGCAGAAGTATCCGGAGTCTATTGCCTTTCCCGAAACGCCAGCGTTTTCAATGTTAATTGGGGACAGTATCTCGTCGGCAGGCGGTGCGGCTTACTGTTTTTCAAAAATACTGTCCCCAATTAACGGGGTGACGGGAAGGCAGTGGAACGGGCAGCCGGCACCCGGTTAATCTGCGGTTCAGGCTGGTTCTGCTACTCCATTGGCACTAAGAGGGGGAGTCCCGCCTTATTCGGACCGGCGGGGCTGGATTGACGGGCGTGCAGGGTTTGAAATGAAATTTCGACTGGCAGTAATATTGGCGTTAATGGCATGGCCGCTTGGAGCGGGCAGCGCCGATGCGGGCAAGGCAAAGGAGCGCCCGATCGCCCCCGAGCTGGCCAAATACCGCGTCACCGGCAATGTCCAGCATTGCGTGAACCGCTCGCGCATCCGCCGCACCGAGGTCTTGAACGACTACACCATCCTGTTCCACATGCGCGGGCGGAGGAAGATTTTCAAGAACGAGCTGCCTTACCGCTGCTTCAATCTCGGCTTCTACGAGGCCTTCAGCTACACCCTTTCGACAAATCTGCTCTGCAATGTGGACATCATCACAGTGTTCAACAGCGGTCACGGCTTTGGCCCGTCCTGTGGCCTGGGCGATTTTGAAGAGCTGGAAGAGATCGAGGAAGGCGCGGACGATGACGCTTCGTCCGAGGCGATTGCCCCCGAAGCGGCAATACCCGAAGGCGCCAAGCCCTAGAGCGGAAAATTGGCTGCCTTTGATCCAAAGCAGAATTTACGGAAAATCAAGTCCGGTCCTAAGGGTGGCCTTCTTTTTGTCCTGATTGCCAGTTATCGTGGTTCTCACAATCTATATTAGTGGGAGCGAAACTGTGCATAAGGCTGATAGAAATATGAGCGGTTTATTCCCTAAAAACCGGCTGAGTGCCATCGCTCTCTTAATTGCGGCTTTCCTGATTACTTCGGTATATCCGAAAAACACCCAAGCCTTTGCGCTACAGCCGCATCCGCGTGTATGCACAGAATTGTTCCACCGCAGCCCTACGGTTTTTGTCGGCACGGTGACCAGCGAGCGCAAAAGATTTACCGAGGATGGAGCGTACTGGGACGCTTACATTTATCAACTCAGTGTGCATGAAGTGTTCGTGGGCGATATAGCTGGCGAAGTCGAAGTCCTAACGGGCAATGGCACTGGCAGGCTCCCCCTCGATGTAGCCCAAACGTACTTGTTATTCGCTCATGATTATGAAGGAGATTTTTATATTGGCGGGGGTGGTAATTCGTCGGAGATTTCCGAGGCAGGCGGAACCATAAAGGAAATAAGAAGAGTCTTAGCCGAAAAAAGGACCGCAAAAGGCGGCAACATCAGAGGTCATATTTATGTTGTCCCATTCGATATTCCGGAAGAATACAAACAGGGAGCTGGCGGGATCACGTTTATAGCGGAAGGTAGTGCTGGCAGATTCTCGGGGGTGACAGACGAGGATGGGTGGTTCGAAATTAGTGCTCCTTCCGGGGAATACAGAGTTTTCCCTGAGCCATCACAGCCGCATTTGGAAGCGCGAGATATTTCCTACAATGACCCCGAACATGTAATCGTCGACAAGGGAACATGCGCGGAAGTGGGCTTTGTTGTGCAACGTCAGGTTCGTTAAGAGAAAAATCAAAAAGAGTCCGCTCTGGCCACGAGCCGACACCGCCAAATCCCCGCAAATAAGCGAATTTCCCCTTTCGCCGCAGCACTATCTCGCCTGAGCGCAAAAGGATTTCCTTTGCGCGCCGCGTATCTATGTTCGAGGCAGCGACAGGCGAGGAAAAAACAACAATGAATTTGACTGAAAGAAGCCTGGCCAATCCGGCCGCGGCCGCAGTTGTGGCTGCGATCGTTTTGCTGTTGGGCCTGGTTACCTTGTCCCGGCTGCCCATCCAGCTGTTCCCCGACATTGACCAGCCCGAAATTTCCATCCAGACAAGCTGGCGGGCGGCCAGCCCACGCGAGGTAGAGGCTGAGCTTGTCGAGCCCCTGGAGGAGGTTTTGCGGGGAACGCCGGGGGTCGAGGTCATGCGCGCCTTCGCCAATCGCGGCGGCGCTTTCATCAATCTGACTTTCGGCATTGAAACCGACATGAACGCGGCGATGCTGGAGGTCATCAGCCGGCTTAACCGCCTGCCGCCGATGCCCGCGGATTCCGACCCGCCACGGATTACCCTTGGGGGTTTTAATGGCGGCGCCCAGAAAAGCCTGATCTGGTTCTTCATTCAGGCCTTGCCCGGCGCCGAGAAACCCATCGAGGAATACCGCCAGTTTATCCAGGATACCGTTGCACCGCGGATTGAGGCCATTGAAGGCGTCGCGGGGGTCAATGTGTCCAGCCTCTCGGGCGGCGAGCAGCAACTGAGCATCCGCTTCGACCCCTACCGTGCCGCCAGTCTGGGCATCGATATTACCAACATCGCCTCGCAGGTGGGCCGCGCCACCGATGTGTCGGGCGGCTTTGTCGATGTGGGCCGGCGGCAGTATACGCTCAGGTTCGAGGGCCGCTATTCACCCGCGCAGCTCGGGGCGCTGATTCTCGACTGGCGCGATGGCAGCCCGATCACGCTGGGCGATATTGCAACAATCGCCGTCGATAACGGACGTTCGCAGGGCATTACCATCCAGAATGGCAATCCCGCCATCGCCTTCCAGGTGCTTAAAGGCACCGGCGCCAACGTGCTTGAAACTCTCGAAAAAGTTAAGGCCGAGGTCGAGCTTATCAATGACGAGGTTCTGGCCCGCGTTGGCCTGAACATGCAGAAATCCTTCGATCCATCGGTTTTCATCAATCGCGCGATCCGGCTGGTGACCAACAATCTTTTGGTCGGCGTCATGCTGGCGATTGGCGTTCTGTGGTGGTTCCTGCGCCAGGGCCGGGCGACCGCCCTGATCGCGCTGACCATTCCGGTATCCCTGCTGGCCACGTTCATTGTGCTGGGCCTCGCCGGGCGCACGGTCAATATTATCTCGCTGGCCGGCCTGGCCTTCGCCACCGGCATGGTGCTGGACGCCGCCATTGTGGTGCTGGAAAATATTGTGCGCCTGCGTGAAAAAGGCGTGCCCGCCCATGAAGCCAGCCTGCAGGGCGCAACCCAGGTCTGGGGCGCGCTGATCGCCTCCACCGCCACAACGGTTGCCATTTTCATTCCGGTTATTTTCATCAAGGATGCCGAAGGCCAGCTTTTCGGCGATCTGGCGCTGACCATCGCCATCGGCGTGTCCGTCTCGCTGATCGTGGCGGTGACCATTTTGCCGGCCGCCGCTAAAATATTATTGAAGACCCTGCCACCGTCGGATGCGCACCAGCGGCGCTGGTCGACAATGGCTGACGGCATCATGCGCTTTACCGGCACCGGCAGGCGCCGCGCAAGCTGGATTCTTGGCCTGATGGGCACCTCCCTGCTGGCCACCTGGCTGCTCGTTCCCAGCCTCAATTATTTGCCGCCGGTCAAGCGCGACGCGGTTGACGCCTTCCTGAACTTCCCCGCGGGGTCAAATATAACGACCATGCGTGAGGAGGTTGCCGACGTTATCGTCGAGCGTCTGGCCCCCTATATGAGCGGGGAAAAGGAGCCGGCGCTGCTCAATTATTACCTCATTACCTTCCCGGGTGGTGGCGGCGCCGCTATGGGCGTGCGCGCCAGGGACCAGGGCCAGGTGAAAGAGCTGGAACGCTTGATCCGGGACGAAATCCTGGCTGATTTTCCCGATGTCCGGGTCTTTGCCCAGCAGGGCAATCTGTTTGGCGGCTTCGGCTCCAGCGGCAGCATCGCCATCCATCTGCAGTCGGTTGACGGGGAAGCGCTGAAAGAAGCGGCGATTACAGGCATGCAGTTGCTGGAGCAGGCATTCGAGGGCGGCAATACCAACCCCAATCCAGACCCCATGGTCGCCGCGCCCGAGTTGCGGCTGATCCCCAATGACCGGCGCATTGCCGAGGTTGGCTGGACCCGCACCCAGGTGGCCACCGCCGCCCGCGCTCTCGGCGACGGCCTGTGGCTGGGCGAGCATTTCGATGGCGAGAAACGGCTGGACATTATTTTCCAGGCCGAGAGCTGGGATGATCCAGAGGCATTGGCCAGCATTCCGGTATCGACCCCCAGGGGCGGCGTGGTGCTGCTTGGAGAACTGGTTGAGATCAGGCGCGGCGTGGGCCCGGCCCAGATACAGCGGGTTGATGGCCGGCGCACAGTGACGCTGAATTTTAATCCGCCCGAGGGCATGCCCCTTGAAGACGCCATGAACATTATCCGCAGCGATGTGGAGCCGGGGCTGAGGGCGGCCCTGCCGGTCGATGGTTCGATCATCTATGGCGGCAGCGCCGACGGCCTGAAGCGGGCGGTGACCACGCTGGGCACCAACTTCGTGCTGGCCTTGTTCCTGCTGTTCCTGATCATGGCGGCGCTGTTCAAGTCGCCCAAGGATGCGTTGCTGGTGGTCATCTCCATCCCGCTGGCCACGGTTGGTGGCATCGCCGCCATCCGGCTGCTCAATCTTGTCACCTTCCAGCCGCTGGACCTGCTGACCATGATCGGATTTATCATTCTGCTGGGCCTGGTGGTGAACAACGCCATCCTGCTGGTGGTCCAGACCCGGCGCAGCGAGGCCGAGGGCGCCAGCCGCACCGAGGCGGTGCGCGAAGCGCTGCGGCTGCGGCTCAGGCCCATATTCATGAGCACGCTGACCAGCATATTCGGCATGCTGCCGATGCTGGTTTTCCCCGGCGAGGGCAGCGCAATATATCGCGGCATGGCGGCGGCAATTGTTGGCGGCATGAGCGTCAGCACGGTGTTTACGCTGATCCTGCTGCCCAGCCTGTTACAGCTCGATTTTGGTGATTTTCTGCGGCAATTGCGCGGCGGCGGCGCGGCTCTGGTGTCGCAACCCCGGCAAACCAGCGCCGCGGAATAAACAGAATAAAAAATCTCCAGCCGGCGAGGAAAATAAAATGACAGCCCCGATAATGACAGCCCCCATGAAGATGAAAATCCTGACCGCCGCGATGGCGCTGGGCATGGCCCTGCCCGCGGGCGCCTTGGCCCAGCCTGAGCAGCAGGCCCCGCCCCCGGCGCGGGTGGAGACCGTAACCGCCACCCGGGAAATGCTGGCGCCGACAATTCAGGTGCCGGGAACGGTTATCAGCCGCAACGATTCGCGCATCGCCAGTGAAATTTCGGGACGCATTCTGTGGGTCGCTGAAGTCGGTGATGCGGCAAAGAAAGGCGACGCCATCGCCCGGGTCGATGACCGCCTGTTCAAACTGGCGCTGGTCCAGGCGAAAGCGCGCAGCAAGAGGCTGGAAGCGAATTTGGCCTTTCGCCAGAAAGACGTGCAGCGCGTTGAAGAACTGGCGGCGACCAGAAATACCCCGGTCAGCCGCCTGGAGGAGGCCATATCGCAGCGCGACATGGTGACCCAGGACCTGGTGGAGGCGCGGGCTGATGAAGAGCGCGCCCGGCAAGACCTGGACCGCACCGTCGTCAGGGCGCCGTTTCCCGGGCGCGTGGTGGCGCGGCTGGCCGAGATGGGCGAATATGCTTCAACCGGAACCGAGCTGGTCCGCCTGGTGGATACCTATCATGTGGAGGTGCGGGCGCAGGCGCCCATTTCAACCGCCGCATTTATCGAGAGTGGCATGGTTGTGATGGTTGAAGCAGATAACGGCGAGATAATCTTGACGCCGATCCGCGCCTTTGTTCCGGTTGGCAACGAAATCTCGCGGATGATGGAAGTGCGCATTGCCTTGCCCGACGAAGGCCTGATCATCGGCAGCGCGGTTAAAGTGAGCCTGCCTTCAGCGAACCCCCGCAGCGCCGTGGTGGTGCCCCGCGATGCGCTGATCCTCAGGTTGGACAGCATTTATGTGTTTAAAGTGAACAGCGACAATACGGCTGAGCGCATTGAAGTGCGCACCGGCGCCGCCAGCGGTGAGTTGATTGAAGTGATCGGTCCGGTGAAATCCGGCGACAGGGTGGTGGTGCGCGGTGGCGAGCGGCTGCGCGAGGGGCAGGCCGTGGCGATGGCGAAATAAGCCAAGCGCTCTATGCGGCCACTGCTTGATATTGACGAATAATGTTGGCCCGGCGAGCCGGCGGCCTGGAGGTGGTTATCTCCATTCCCTGTGAACTGGCCACCCCGGAAGACGGGGAAGGAACCGGGGCGGCCGGGGAGAGCGGAACATGAGGATGACCCGCCGGAGACCGTTCTTTCGGCGATCCTGGATAACCCGGCGCCCGTTGCGGGCAGGGAATATGACAGGCAACTGCATATCAAGGACCGCGGCACCATCACCCGGGTTGATATCAGTGATGTGGATTATGTCGAGGCCGCGGGCGATTACATGTGCATCCACACGCCGGGGAAAACCCATATCCTGCGTGCCACCATGAAGGCCATGGAGAAGAAGCTGGACCCGGCGAAATTCCAGCGCGTTCACCGCTCGGCAATCGTCAACCTGGACAAGGTGAAGGAACTTCACCCCCACGCCAACGGCGAATATTTTCTCATCCTCGAGGGCGGCGGCGAGATCAAGGTCTCCCGCACCTACAAGGATGTGGTCGGCCGGTTCCTGTAGGGCGGAGAAGAAAAGCGCGCCCGATATGGATGCCGCCTCTCAATTCTCTGTCGCGCAATGGAGCCTTAAAAGTCGCCTCTGGGCTCGGTTACCTGGCGGCCACGATACATGCCGGTCTTCAGGTCAACATGGTGGCGCAGCTTGAACTCGCCGGTATGCTGGTCTTCCTGGTAATTGGCCTGCTTCAGTGCGTCATGCCCGCGCCGCTGGCCACGCCGTGACTTCGATATTTTACTTTTCGGTACAGCCATTTGGGGCCTTGCCTTTCTTGCTTGTCCTCGCCGCCCGCGGGGGCGCCTGCCGGGGTTCATCGGGACCCCTGATTCGCGCCGCACAGTATGGTTTGCGAGGCGGAAAAGCAAGCCCGGATGGCGCCGGGGCTGAAAATCAGGCGCCGCAGCATTTTTTTTCCGTCTGGAGCGGCGTTTGGCAAGCTTAACAGGTCGTTAATCTTATAATTTCACCAGTTGTTTAGAACGCGGGACTAAATTTGCACAGTTCGGAGTAGGAGTGGTTTTAGTCAATGCAAGTACAAGAAAAAATGAACGCCGCAGAATACCGGGAAATAGAAAGCGGACATCTGGACAAGATTGTTCTGGCGGCGAAAGTGGGCAAGTTTCTGGCCGTTGAGCAGGAGCCGCGCCAACGATCCGTCGTTGAGAATCTTGCGCGGGTTCTGGCCGCCGATGTCTCCAATGTGGTTCGCCAGACCCTGGCCATGGAGGTCAGGAATTGCCGCTTCCTGCCCAGGGATGTGGCCGAGTCCATCGCCCGCGACATGGAAGACGTGTCGGTTCTTTTTCTTGAGGCCACGGAAATATTTGCCGAACATGAACTGGTGCGGCTGGTTCCCGAACTGGAAGAGTATGGCCGCGCGGCCATAGCGCGCCGCCAGGAACTGCCGGCAACGATAAGCGGTGCCATTGCCGAGCATGGCGGGGAGTTGTCGGTGCTCACGCTTCTGCGTAATGCCGGGGCGGATATTCCCGAAGACGCCACGATGATCGTCATCGACCGTTTCTCGGATCGCGAAATCATGATGGAAACGCTGGCCGCAAGGCCGGAGTTGCCGCTGGCGGTTGTCGAATCGGTGATCAATTATGTCTCGGCGGAATGCCGTGTAACCCTTATCAACGACTACGGCCTGTCCGATGACCTGTCGCAGATGCTGGTTGAGGAAACCCGCGCCGCGGCGCTGTCGGAGATGCTCTCCGGGGCGACGCTGGCCCAGGTCACCGACTATGTCCGCGAGGTGAAAAAGAAAAACGAACTGAAACCCGACCTGGTCCTGGCGATGATGAAAAAGGGCGACCGCCGCTTTTTCGAGGTTGCCATGGCCGAGTTGATCAATTTGCCGGTCACCAATGTGCGTGCGCTGATTCGCCATGGCGGCCCCGCCGGCCTGCAGCAATTGCTGAGCTGCGCCAGCATCAGCGAGGTCTATTACCCGATGTTCAAGACCGCACTTGCGCGCCTGCCGCAACAGCCCAGGCGCCGCTGATCCCCTTTTTCCAATTCAGGATTTAGTCTGCCGTGCCGGGTTTTTCCCAGGCCATCGGCTGCAGCGCCGCGTCCAGCGGCGTGCCGGCCAGGTGGTTGGTATAGTTGCTCATCAGCTTGACGGCGCAGCCAACGATCATCTCCAGTATGTTTGCCTTGGTGAAACCGGCGGCCAGGAATGCTTCAACGTCGGCATCCTCCGCCCAGCCGCGTTTTTCGGTCAATGTCCGGGCGAATACGCGCAGGGCCTGGAGGCGCGGGTCGTCGATCTCCCGGTCCTCGCGCACGGCGTCAATAACGGCGTCATCGACGCCCGCCATCTTGGTGCCGCCGGTATGTGCGGCCATGCAATAGTTGCATTCGTTGGCGCGGCTGACCACCAGCAGGATCAACTGCTGCTCGCCCTTGGTGAAGCTGGAGCTGCCAAAGATTTTGCTCAGGGTCACATAGCCTTCAATCAGCGCCGGGGCCTCGGCGGCGATGGCCATGAGGTTGGGCAGAAAGCCGAACAGGGCGGTGGCGCCGTCCATAAATTCACCCGATTCCCCGGGCGCTGTTTCCTTGGTATGCAGAGTAAAATCGGTCATTTTCCGTTTCCTGTTCTTTGGTTTATCCCTTTCCAGGCATATTAGGCGGCGGGCGGCGCCCGGCAATCGCCAATCTGCGACCTCAAGGGATCGTGATGTTGGGTTTTGTCTATTTCAGGTCGTCGATAATTGCATGAAGGGCGTCGATGCAGCTGCGCGCCAGCAGGCGGCAGCGCGCCGGCGACCAGCCGGCAAGCGGCTCCGGCAGGTCGGCATTGTCCTTGAAAGGCATTTCCAGCGTCATCGCCAGGCAGGCGAAATTCTCCGCCACATAATCCGTGCATTTGCGCATGTCGGCGCTGCCCGGCTTGTCCGGCGGGTAGCCATGCAGGGTCTGGAAGTCCGGCGACAGGGCCGCCAGCTTGGCCGTATAGGCGTTCAGCAGCGCCAGTTGCCTGTCGGTGACGCCGGGAACGCCCTCGAACCCGGCGATAAAGTTATAGGGCAGCACCTCGTCGCCATGCACATCCATATGGAAGTCAACGCCTGTCTCATGCATTGCCGCGCGCGTGAGAAAAACCTCGGGGCTCTTTTCCATCGACGGCGCGTTCCATTCGCGGTTCAGGTTCATGCCCGCGGCGTTGGTGCGCAGGTGCCCGCGCGCCGACCCGTCGGGGTTCATGTTGGGTATTATGTAAAAGTTACAGCGCCCCAGCAGCGCCCGCGACACCGGATCATCCGCGTCCAGTATGCGATCGAGGAAGCCCTCCATCCACCATTCCGCCATGGTCTCGCCGGGGTGCTGGCGGGCAATGAACCATATGTTCAGCGGCGCTGAAGCCTGGCCGGAAGAAATTGACAGGAGATCCATATCCCGGCCGTCCAGGGTTTTGCCCAGCACCCGGTGGCTGACCAGCGGCGAGGCCGCGGCCCGGGCTACCAGGTCGGCATGGCGGCGCATGGAATAGGGCACAAAATAGGCGTAATGGACGGCGTCGGCACCGGGGGTATGGCGTATGGTCAGCGTGGCGCCGTCATACTCCGTATCAACCCGTTCCCAGGTCTCACCATCGCTTGCCGCCACGGCGCGGTAATCCTGCCAGCCTTCGGCATAGGCGCTGCCGCCGGCATTTTCCATATGCATCACCACCGGTTGCCCCTTTGCCCCCGACAGGCGGAAATAGAACCACTGGTAAAAGTCTGACTGGTTGTCCCTGGCGATCTCCAGCCGGATATTGCCGGGAGTCTTCGCTTCAAGCACGGCAATATTGCCGCCGTCGAAATCACTGGTGATCTGCACAGGCCTCTCCGCAATTCGCACTTATTGCGCCGCAACCTTGATGCGCTCGGTGCTGCCCGAAACACCGGGGAAGTCGGTGAAAAGCGCATCAGCCAGAAGCGGTATAACCGCGGAAAGATCGGGGTTTTTGCCGAGATTCCGGGCGCTGCCCTCGAACAGCACCTGGCCGCTGTCCTTCGCCACCAGCACCACCAGCAGGCGGCTCAGGTAGACCGGCTTGGGCCCGCCACCGAGGTTGAAACTGGTGCTGATACCGCCGCCCACATGGCGGCTGCCACCGCCCAACCCAACGCCGATGCGTGGGCCGCTGTCGTCTCTGATCGCCGGCTGTTCGGTGATGGAATAATCGATCCGGGCAATGATCTGGGGCGTCGTATCCTTCGCCGGCTCGTATCCCAGCGCGCCAAGATGGGCGCCCACCACGTCGGCATAGGCGGCAAATTGCAGCCCGGCTTTTTCGGGGTCCAGCGGCTCGATCAGCACGCCTTCGCCGGCCCCCCCATTATACGGCGCCGGCATGTCGTGAAAACGGGTTACGTCGGCGCTAAACCCGCTCGCCGCGCAGCCGCTCACCAGCAGCAGCGCCGCCAGGGCCGGCCCGGGAAAGAAAAATCTCCGCATCATCCTCCACACTCTCCGCATCATCCTCCACTCCCTGCCTGATTCGGTAAAATTGATGCTGCAGGGCGACCATACATGCTTTTGATGGCTTGCGCACGCCCCCGGCTTTTGAGTGCTTTACCCCGCCCCCTGCCGTTCCCTGACAGCCGCCCCCTGACAATTGGCCGGTTTTATGTTATGGTGCATGCACTGACGGGCTCCAGGGCCCATTATCCCGGAGCTTCGTGAGCTTATTCCACCACTTACTAGCGGTGGCAATTTGGAAGGCGACCCGCCGTACTCTTAACCATGAGCCGGGCCGCCTTCTCATTGAGAAAAATTCCCTTTATTGAGCGCCGCTGGCAGGTTGAGCGCCGGTAGCACGCTTCTTTTGTTGACAGCGGGCCGCCCGCTGCCTATGTTCGCGCGCCGACAGGGAAAGGGCGTTGAAGCCCGCCGGGAACAGACCCGGACGCGGTTTGGTTTAAGCCCTCCGGGCATGATGTATACGGTGTAGAAGATGAAAGTTCGCAACTCGCTCAAATCACTGAAAAACCGGCACCGCGATTGCCGGATTGTCCGCCGTAAAGGCCGGCTTTATGTGATCAACAAGACCAACCGCCGTTTCAAGGCGCGCCAAGGCTGAGCCAAAGCGCTGACCAGTGGGCTGAGCCACAGGCGCTGAGCCTTAAGGGCCGAGCCCCGAATCCAATAAAACTGTTCTATTTTGCGCCGCACCCCGATAGCGTTGCGTCAGTCGTCGTTTTCGTCGTCCAGTTCGTCGCCGGTGACCCATGCAATATGCAGCACATTGGTGGCGCCCGGCGTGCCGAAGGGCACCCCGGCGGTAATCACGATGCGCTCGCCGGCCTTGGCCAGCCCGTGGCGCAGCGCCATGCGCCGTGACTTGGCGATCATTTCCTCGAATCCCGCCACATCCCGGGTCTTGACCGTATGCAGCCCCCACACCAGCGACAGGCGCCGCGCCGTCTTCAGGCTGGGGGTCAACACCAGTATCGGCGCCACCGGGCGCTCGCGCGATGCCCGAACAGCGGTCGCGCCGGAAGTGGTGAAGGTGACAATGGCTCCGGCCTTCAGTGTGCCCGCCACCTGCCGGGCGCCGGCGGATATGGCGTCGGCGGTGGTGGCGTCGGGCCGGGCGCGGTCATCTATGCTGGAGATGTGAAAGTTGGGGTCGCTCTCGATCTTGCGCGCCACCCGGTCCATCATTTCAACGGCCTCGACGGGGTATTTCCCGGCCGCCGATTCGGCCGACAGCATGATCGCATCGGTGCCTTCATAAACGGCGGTGGCCACGTCCGAGACTTCAGCCCTTGTGGGCACCGGCGAAGTAATCATGGATTCCAGCATCTGGGTCGCCACCACCACCGGCTTTCCTGCCTCGCGGGCCACGGCAATGATGCGCCGTTGCAGCGTCGGCACCTCCTCAAGCGGCGCTTCCACGCCCAGGTCGCCCCGCGCCACCATCACCGCATCGGATATCTCAACGATCTCGGTCAGGCGGGTGAGCGCGGCGGGTTTCTCGATCTTGGCCAGAACGCCGGCGCGGTTGCGTATGATCTTGCGCGCCTCGGCCACGTCTTCCGGGCGCTGTACGAAAGACAGCGCGATCCAGTCGACTTTCTGTTCCAGAGCGAAATCCAGATCGGTGCGGTCCTTGGCGGTCAGCGCCGCCAGCGGCAGCACCGCGTCGGGAATGTTCACCCCCTTGCGGTTGGAAAGAGCGCCGCCCACCAACACCTTGCAGTCGACCGTGGTCTTGCTGTTTTCCACCACTTCCAGCCGCACCTTGCCGTCGTCCAGCAGCACCTGATGGCCGGGTTTGAGAATCTCGAACACTTCCGGGTGGGGCAGGCAAACCCGCTTCGTGTTGCCTTGCTTCTTGTTCATGTCGAGGCGAAAACCCGCGCCTTCCTTCAGCAAAATCTTGCCGCCCTTGAAGTCGCCGATCCTTATTTTGGGGCCCTGCAGGTCTACAATAATGCCGATGGGGCGGCCAACGCGCTTTTCCACCTTGCGGATGGCTTTAACCAGCGCCCGCTTGTCGGCGTGGTCGCCGTGGCTCATGTTCAGCCTGAAGGTATCAGCGCCGGCATTGAACAGGGCCTCGATCATCTCGGCGCTGTTGCTGGAGGGGCCCAGCGTGGCGATAATACGGGTTTTCCTGAGGCGATGAATTGGTGTGGTCATATGTGCTGGTTCGCTATATTAAGTGAGGCCCGGTCGTGCAGTATTCGCCGCCGGGTCTTTGTATCAAACAGTTAATAGCCGGAATTTATGCCCCAAGTCTTTGAAATTGTTAATCCTGATGCGGAGGGGGGCATTGTTTTGCTGTGCGACCACGCCTCCAACCATATCCCACCGGAATATGACAATCTGGGTCTGGACGAGCAACTGCTCGGCAGCCATATCGCCTGGGATATCGGGGCTGCGGCTCTGGCCAGGAGATTATCGACGCTGGCCGGGGGAACCGCCGTGCTGGCGCTTTTTTCCCGGCTGCTGGTCGATACCAACCGGCGCGAGGACGAAGAGACGCTGATTCCGATGGTCAGCGACGATAACGCTGTTCCCGGTAATGCCGGACTTGATGCCGGGGAGCGCGATGCGCGGGTGGCGCGCTTCTACCGCCCCTTTCACGCCGCCTGCCGCATCAGCGTCATGCATGCCCTGGAAAGCAGGCAGCAACCGCTGGTGCTGGGCATCCACAGCTATACGCCGCAATTGGATGGCGGCGCGGCGCGGCCCTGGGAGGTCAGCGTCATGTGGGACCAGGACGAGCGGCTGGCGATGGCCATGGCCGATGCTTTTACCGCGGAGGGGCTGAACGTGGGCTTTAATGAGCCCTATTCAGGGGAGACATGGATGCACAGCGTGAAAAACCATGCCGACGCCCATGGATTGCCCCATGCCCAGATCGAGATCAGGCAGGATTTGCTGGCCACGCCCCAGGACGAGGCCCTGTGGGCGATCAGGCTGGCGGCGGCGATCGGTGGCGCGCGCGCCGGCCGCAAGCTGGATTGACCGTGGAGATTTCGATTGGATAGGGTAACAGGCGGCAGCAATAAAAAGGATATTTCAATGGACGGCACGACACTGAATACCGGCCCCAAAACGGGTGGCATCGCGGGCGAGCGGCTGCGCGGCTTTATCGAGCGCGTCGAGCGGCTGGAAGAGGAAAAAAAGGTGCTGGCCGAGGATATCAAGGAAATTTACGCCGAGGCCAAGGCGCTGGGCTTTGAGCCCAAGATCATGCGCCGGGTGGTCAGCATAAGGCGCATGGACGCCGAAAAACGCCAGGAAGAGGATTCCCTGCTGGATATCTACCTGCATGCCATCGAGGGCGTGGTGGCGGCTGCTGAGTAGACGGTGATATCCCGGTGAGCGATGTAGCACCCTCTCCCTTTCCTGCCTTGGCCTTCTCCCTCAGGGAGAGGCTTTCTTCCTTTGTCACCCCGGACTTGATCCGGGGTCCATTGAAAGCGCTGGCGCTGCAGGCCAAAACACCGGAGAGGGCAACAGACCCCGGGCCCCTCTTGCGTGACGCACATTGGCCCGGAGTGACGAAAATATTTTAATCCAGCCGCTCGAAGGCCGGCAAGCCGCCGGGCGCAAAGCACGCGGGGTCGATAACCGCCGCCGGGTCGCCGGTGGTCAGCAAGTGCAGCGATGTTTCATCTTTACCGCCGCCGGCCATATGCGGGTGGCGTTCCAGGTATGCCCACAGCGCGCGCGCCACAACGCCGGGCTGTGAGACAATCTTCGTGGCCGCCGGCAGCGCGGCGCGAAACAGCTCTTCAACCATCGGGTAATGGGTGCAGCCGAGCAACACAACGGCGGGCGGCCCAGCGGTTTCTTCTTTCATGCGCGCCAGCAGCGTCTTCGTAAAGCCGCCGACCAGCGCCGTCAGCTCGTCCTGTGCCGCATTCCGCCCGATGGCCCCATCTTCAATTGCGCTGACCAGGCCCGGGCAGGATTGCTCGATGACCGCGCAGGTGGGCGCGCGGCGGCGAATCTCGCGGCCGTATGTGCCCGCCTCAACGGTGCGGCGGGTGGCAAATACGCCGACGCTGGCCGGGCAATTCTCGGCCAGGCCGGGCGCGTCGCGGTCCCATGGCAGGCCGGTCAGCGCCTCGACCGTGGGCACCAGCACCCCCAGCAGCCGCCTCTCGGGGTGATGGGCGGGCAGCCAGTTTTCCTGTAATTCCCTGAGGGCGATTGCCGAAGCCGTATTGCAGGCCAGCACCACCAGCCCGCAGCCGCGCGCGAAAAGCTCACCGACCATCGTGCGGGTGAAATCCAGTATCTGCCCGGGGGTCTTTTCGCCGTAAGGGGCGCGGGCGTGGTCGCCCAGATAGAGAAATTTCTGGTGTGGCAGCAACGCCCGGCACCCTGCCAGAATGGTCAGGCCGCCGGAGCCGGAATCAAACATACCAATCATGGGCGGAAATATAGGGCGGAGAGGGCGCCAGTGCCAGTGCCAGTGTCCGGTTGGGGTGAGAAGAAAACTCCCGGTAATCGGGGGAAGGGCTCAGGCGGAAATCTGGCCGCTGCCGGGCTCGAGGTTTTCGTCGCTGTCCCTGAGCTTGTACTCGGCCATCTTGCGGTAGAGGGTCGAGCGCCCGATGCCCAGTCGCCGCGCCACTTCGGACATGCGCCCGTCATATTTACGAATGGCCAGCTGGATCGCCTGTTTCTCGATCTCGGACAGGCGCTTCATATGGCCATCGATGCTCAGCGCCGCCAGTTGCCCGCTGGTCAGCGGGTCGAGGGGGGCATAGGCTTCGCCGATCAATTCCTGGGCGCCCGGGGGTCGGGCCCCGGTCGCGGAAGAGCGGTCATCCGGTCTTGGGGCCATCGCCGGATGCTCGGCGGCGCCGCCATCGCTGGCCGCACCCAGGGCCCGGCGCCGCGCATGGGCCAGTATCTGTGGAAAGTCCTCCGGTGACAGACGTGTTTCCTCGCTCAGGATAACGGCGCGAAAGACCGCATTCTGCAACTGGCGTATATTGCCCGCCCAGGAATGGTTGGCCAGCAGCGTCATGGCCTCCTGATCGATGGTCTTGGGCTCCAGTTTTTCCGATTCCACCACGCGTTCGATGAAATGCTCGACCAGCTCGGGGATATCCTCGCGGCGCTGGCGCAGCGCCGGCACATGCAGCGGCAGAACGTTCAGCCGGTAATACAGATCCTCGCGGAATTCGCCCTGCTCAACCTGCTCCGCCAGATTCCGGTTGGTCGCGGAAATGAGGCGAATGTCCACCTGCACAGGCTGGCGGGCGCCCACCGGGTCAATCTCGCCCTCCTGTATGGCGCGCAGCAATTTCACCTGAATGTCCAGCGGCAGCTCGCCAATCTCGTCGAGGAACAGCGTGCCGCCGTCGGCTTCCTGGAACTTGCCGGTATGCTTGGCATCGGCGCCGGTAAAGGAGCCTTTTTCATGGCCGAACAGAATACTCTCGACCAGATTTTCCGGGATGGCGCCGCAGTTGACGGTGATAAAGGGCTTCTTGGCGCGGTCGCTGGCCGCCTGTATGGCGCGGGCGAACAATTCCTTGCCGACGCCGCTCTCCCCCTCGATGAGCACGGGGATGGAGGTTTTGGCCGCCTTCCTGGCCATCTCCACCGCCGCGATCATGGCCGGGCTGGCGCTGGAAAGATTGTCGAAATCCATTTCGGTGACAAAGGTCTGGCGCACCGTCTCAATCTCGCCCACCGGGCTCTCGGCGTTCAGCGCGCCCTCGATCGCCGTTTTCAGGCGCTGGGCGCTGGCCGGTTTGGAAATAAAGTCGGAGGCGCCGGCGCGCATGGCCTCAACCACATTGTTAACGCTCGAGTGGGCGGTCAGAACGATCACCGGCAGGTCGGGCCGCACCGGGCGCAGCCGCTCCAGCACGTCGATACCGCTGACCCCGGGCATGGCCATGTCGAGCAGCACCAGATCCACTTCTTTTCCGGCTTTGCCCAGGAGAATTGCGATGGCCGCCTCGCCACCGTCCGCGCTTAGCGTCTGGTAGCCGTGCCGGGTCACCGCGGTCTCTATGATCCGTACCTGGGTGGCCTCGTCGTCAACGATGAGTATTGTTTTTGCCATGAATTTTGTTGCTCTGCTTAGGCTTAAAACGTCCTGACCTGTATCAATACGGGACATTGATTAATATTTGGAAAACCCGGACCACAGGGCTGCGGCGCGCCACCGGCGCTCTTGACAGCGGCGGCCTCGGCTGATCGACTCGTTTCATGGGAAAACGGGCCGGATATCTGTCACGCATATCGCTCATCCTTCTGCCGGCAATGCTCCTTGCGGGCTGCAGCCTGCCGGGTACGGGCTGCGCGGTGCGCCCGCAGGCCGCCACGACCGGCACCGCCGACCAGGGCGCCTTCGAGTTGCTTCGCTGCCGCGCCCTTGGCGGCGACAAGGCGGCGCAGGTGACTTTGGCGCGCGCCTACGAGACCGGCACCGGACTGCCCCGCGATATGAAAAAGGCGGTTGGCTGGTACAAGCACGCGGCCACGCCCACATCGGGCTCGACGCCGGTCCATATCGCCCCGGTCGGCAACCAGAGACACGGCTGGACACTGGATGTCCAGGCCGGCAAGGCCATTCCCGGCGACATATGGGCGGAGTTCCGCCTGGGCGAGATTTACCTGGCCGGTAACGGCGTCAGGCAAAGCGACCGGCGCGCCCGCAAATGGCTCAGGCGTGCCGCCGATCACGGCTCCGCCCCGGCGGCGAAATTATTGGCCGAGATGGAGGCGGGGGAATAAAAAAACTCTTTTTTTTATCCCTCAAACGCCGGGCGCAGGCATCCGCCTGCTTGGCTTTCCTCGCATAAGCCCCCCTGCGTTGATGCGCCTTGGCGGCCAGTCGGCCTTGCCTCGGGCTTACACCCTCGGTATTCCACCCCTGCGGCAATCTGCCCGCTCTTTGTTGATCCCTCAATCTTGTTCCTTGGCAGCCGGGCGCAGTCGGCCTTGCCGCGACATTCTGCCCCCTCTTTGTTGATCCCTCAATCTTGTTCCTTGGCAGCCGGGCGCAGTCGGCCTTGCTGCGGCAATCTGCGCCCTTTCCCCTGTTGCGCATGCACCCGCCTGCCGCTAGTCTGCTGCCCAGTAGGTGAATGCGGCGATCTATTGGGTGCCAAGTCGGGGGAATGATCATGGCTGAAACTGACACCGGGGGCGATGACGACTTCCTGGAATCGAAAAGAGTCCAATACCGGTATTTCAAGCGCATCCTGTTCTGGTCGGCCTTGGCCATGTTGCTCACCACATTCGGCATCATCGGGTTGATTAGCTAGAAACCGGGCGAAGGGCTGGACAGGGGTCGCGCCAGGACGAGGCAGATATCAGGCGAGGGCTGCGCCATGCCCGCCCTGCGAATGGGCTATCTTTCACTGGAAGAAAATCACTTATGAAAATTGCAGTTCTGAAGGAGCGACGCGCGCATGAAAAGCGCGTCGCTGCCACCCCCGAGACCGTGAAAAAGTTCATGAACGCCGGGGCCAGCGTCGTGATCGAGAAGGGCGCCGGCGAAACGGCGAGCATTTCCGACAGCGCCTATGAGGAAGCGGGCGCAAGTATGGCCGCCGACGCCGCCGCGGCCTGCGCCGACGCCGATGTAATCCTTAAAGTTCAGCGCCCCCTGCATGGGGAAGAGGGTGACGAGCTGTCGGCGATGAAAAAGGGCGCCCTGCTGGTGGCCATCATGAACCCTCACGGCGACGAGGCGATCGCGGCGGCCTGCGCTCAAGCGGGCGTCACCGCCTTCGCCATGGAATTCATGCCGCGCATCACCCGCGCCCAGTCGATGGATGTGCTGAGCTCGCAGTCGAACCTGGCGGGCTACAAGTCGGTGCTCGACGCCGCCGAATATTACGCCCGCGCTTTCCCCATGATGATGACCGCCGCGGGCACCATTGCGCCGGCAAGAGTCTTCGTGATGGGGGTCGGTGTAGCGGGACTCCAGGCAATAGCGACAGCAAAAAGACTCGGCGCCATTGTCTCGGCCACCGACGTGCGCGCCGCCACCGCCGAGCAGGTCGAGAGCCTGGGCGGCAAGTTCATCATGGTCGAGCAGGACGACGACGAGGGCGGCGAGACCGCCGGCGGTTACGCCAAGGAAATGAGCGAGGACTACAAGCGCCGCCAGGCGGTGCTGGTGGCCGAGACCATCGCCAGGCAGGATATTGTCATCACCACGGCGCTGATCCCCGGCCGCCCCGCGCCCCGGCTTATCAGCGAGGAGATGGTGGCCTCGATGAAACCGGGCTCGGTGATCGTCGATCTGGCGGTCGAGCAGGGCGGCAACTGCGCCGGGTCAAAGGCCGGCGAGGTGGTGGTCACCGATAACGGCGTCACCATCATCGGGCATTACAACGTGGCCTCAAGGCTGGCCGCCGACGCCTCGTCGCTGTATGCGCGAAATCTGTTCAATTTTCTGTCGCCCTTCATTGATGAAGAGAGCGGCGATCTGAATATCGACTGGGAGGATGAGGTTATCACCGGCACGGCGCTGACCCGTGACGGCAAGATCATCCATCCTTTGTTGACCGGCAAGTCCTGACAGGAGAATAGCCACCATGGATCCCGTGGAAATCGTAAGCGTAAGCCCCTTCGTCCAGCAGTTCTCGATCTTCGTGCTGGCAATTTTTGTCGGCTATTATGTGGTCTGGTCGGTCTCGCCGGCGCTGCATACGCCCCTGATGAGCGTCACCAACGCCATCTCCAGCGTGATTATCGTCGGCGCGCTGGTCGCCGCCGGGCCCGAGGTCTGGAGCATCTCGAAAATTCTCGGCGCCGCCGCCATTGCGCTGGCCAGCGTCAATATCTTCGGTGGCTTCGCGGTCACCCAGCGCATGCTGGCCATGTACAAGAAAAAGCCCAAACCGGCCGCCAGTGCAGGTAAAGGAGACGCCAAATGAGCGCCCTTGCCATGAACCTGACCGCCAGCGCCTATCTGGTCTCCGCCGTGCTGTTCATCATGGGGCTGCGCGGGCTCAGTGGCCCCGATACGGCGCGCCAGGGCAATGTCTACGCCATCATCGGCATGGTCATCGCCATCGTCACAACCATCCTTTCCCCCGAGATCACCTCCTATAGCTGGATTATCGGCGCCATGCTTGTGGGCGGCGTCATCGGGCTGGTCATCGCCAACCGCATCGCCATGACCGACATGCCGCAACTGGTCGCCGCTTTCCACAGCCTTGTCGGCATGGCCGCCGTGCTGGTGGCGGCGGGGGCCTTCCTCAACGCGTCCGCATTCGGCATAACCGACGCGGCGGGCAATATTTTCGCCGCCTCCAGGGTTGAAATGGCCCTTGGCGCGGCCATCGGCGCCATCACCTTTTCCGGCTCGGTCATTGCCTTTCTGAAATTGCAGGGGGTAATGTCGGGCGCGCCGGTCATCCTGCCGCTGCGCCATATGGTCAATCTCGCCCTCGGGCTGGCCATTTTCGGCCTGATCGGGGCGTTCGCGCTTTCCGACGGCGCGGCCTCGGGCGGCGGCCACCTGTTGTGGTACATCATCGCCGCCAGCTTCATCATCGGCTTCCTGCTCATCATCCCCATCGGCGGCGCCGACATGCCGGTGGTCATCTCCATGCTGAATTCTTATTCCGGCTGGGCGGCGGCGGGCATCGGCTTCACCCTGCAGAACAACGCCCTCATCGTCACCGGCGCGCTGGTCGGCTCAAGTGGCGCCATCCTCTCGTACATCATGTGCAAGGGCATGAACCGCTCGTTCATCAGCGTCATCGCCGGTGGCTTTGGCGGCGAGACCGCGGGGCCGGCGGGCGACGGCGGCGAGGAGCGCCCGGTCAAGCGCGGCTCGGCGGAAGACGCGGCCTTTATCATGAAAAATGCCGGCTCGGTGATTATCGTTCCCGGCTACGGCATGGCGGTGGCCCAGGCCCAGCATGCCCTGCGCGAGATGGTCGACGTTCTCAAGTCGCACGGTGTCTCGGTCAAATATGCCATCCATCCGGTGGCGGGGCGCATGCCCGGCCATATGAATGTGCTGCTCGCCGAGGCCAACGTGCCTTACGACGAGGTTTTCGAGCTCGATGATATCAACAACGAGTTCGCCACCTGTGACGTGGCCTATGTGATCGGCGCCAACGATGTCACCAACCCGGCGGCCAAGAACGATCCGACGAGCCCGATTTACGGCATGCCGATCCTGGACGTGGAGAAAGCCAAGACGGTGCTGTTCATCAAGAGGTCACTGGCCTCGGGCTACGCCGGCATCGGCAACGAGTTGTTCTTCGCCGACAACACCATGATGCTGCTCTCCGACGCCAAGAAAATGACCGAGGGCATTGTCAAAGCGCTGGGTTAAGGGACTTCACAAACCCGTCCAGAATGAATAAGCTTATGCCCTCATAAGCGGTAAGCCGCCCAAATATACGCGGGTTGCGGGTTTCTGGTTAGGGGTTGGGAGTTGGGGCGGAACAAATAAATTTTCGCGTCGGCGCTACGCTGGAAAATGCGCTGAGCAGTCTGTTCTCGCGCTTCGGCACCTATATGGGCCTGGGTCTGCTCATTTACTTTCCGTTATTTTTACTGATGTTATGGGCCGGCGAGCCCGAGGGGCCCGAAGAAGATTTAACCTTCGGCGAAGCAATAGTTGCGATTCTCTTCATGAGCATACCGCACGCGTTTTCCGCTGCCGCCTGTTCCGTCGGAGTTTACGCCGAAGCCCAGGGCCGGCGCATGCTCATGGGCGATATTGCGCAGCGCGGCGCTCAGGTGTTCTTCCCCTATTATTTTGCCACGGCGCTGGTGACCCTGGCATCAATGTTCGGGTTTGTGCTGCTCATAATTCCGGGCCTGTTCGTTATGGCGCTTTTTACTTTTATGGGCCCGGCGATTGCCATCGAACGCAGCGGCTTTTTCGGCGGCATCGATCGAACTTTGGAGTTGGCGCGGGGTAGCCTGTTGCGGCTTGTTTTGCTGGCAATAATATATCTGCTCATCGCCTTCGTAATTCTGTCACCGCAGGAAATTGCCGGAGACGCCGGAGAACCGATATCCTCGGTGGGGATATATCTGACTTTTGCAGCACTGTCGGTATTTAGCGGACTGCTTGGTGGCGCGGCCTATAGTGAAATACTGCGCGCGCGCGGCGAGCAACTGCCGGCGAGCGTATCGGACGTGTGACGCCCGCGTGACACGCGCGCCGACGTCGCGAGAATGACCCGGGGGATTGTCAAAGCGCTGGGTTGAGCAGCTAACTTGCAGCGACTTCCAAAGGAGGAGTCTTTTTTTCGTCCTTAATCTTGGGCGGCGGCGGCATCCAGTTGCGGAGATTTTCGCCGACTTCTTCGTAAAATCTCGGCACAATTTGTTTTATTTCTTCTACGAATTTTCTTGGCGCAGAAAATCTGCCAGCCAAATCTGTCACTGACATGACCTCAAAAGCGGTTGGGGGGAGCTTCCGGTTTTCCACAAGCAGTTCAGCCGAATCTTCTCGAATTTCTCCAAGTGAAGCCACAGTGTTTGCAGTGCGGCCAGGCCAAATCGCCCTTACGAAAATATCCGAGGCGTCAGCGTCAGCCAATTGTCGAATCAGCCAGCTGATCCGAGCCTTGGCTGATTTCT
>JACZSK010000147.1 GCA_022574255.1 Pseudomonadota bacterium | reverse complement strand
CTGCCGGAACAGTGTCAAAATCGCTTCAGATAGATGGCTATTCTTCACCGCTTTCTCCTTGTTCCGGTTAATTTGGGCTGCGGCACAGCCCTCACCGGTAATGGAGTCCAGACCCTGCTCAAGCCTCCCCGGCGCCGCTTTCGTCTAGGTCCTGGCGCACATGGGGATCGGCCAGCAGGTCTTCCACGTGGCTGGCCCGGTCGAAGGAGCGGTCGAGATCGAAATGCAATTGCGGCAGATACTTGAGCCGCACGACGCCGCCCAACTGACCCCGCAGGTAGGGTGCGGCACGGCGCAGCGCCTCAACCACCGCGTCCTGGTTGTCGCCGCCAAGGGGCAGAACAAAGACCGTGGCGTTGCGCAGGTTGGAACTGACGCGAACTTCACTGACCGTGACCGGCACGCCGAGCAAGTCCGGGTCCTGCAAAACGTCGCGGCGCAGGATATCCGACAGCGCATGACGGATGGTCTCGCCAACGCGCAGCAAGCGCACATTCGGGCCTTCTTGACGGCGATGTCGCATAATAATTTATCCGAGCGTCAGGGCGTCAGAGCGTGCGCTGGCGCTCGTGCAGTTCATAGACCTCGATCTGGTCGCCTGCCTTGATGTCAATGTAATTTTCCAGCGTGATGCCGCATTCGGTACCCGCCTTGACTTCAGCCACATCGTCCTTGAAACGGCGCAGCGACGAAATTTCGCCTTCGTAGACCACCACGCTGTCGCGCAGCAGGCGCGCCTTCGCCGGCATGCGCGCGCTGCCGTCAACAACAATACAGCCCGCCGCCTTGCCAATCTTGCCGGCGGAGAAAACGTCCTTCACATCGACCAGGCCCAGGATCGTTTCGTCGAAGGCGGGGTCCAGCATGCCAGACATCGCCGCCTTGACGTCGTCAATCAGGTTATAGATCACCGAATAATACTGGATCGCCACGTCTTCCGCCTTGGCCGCGGCCCGCGCCTGCACATTGGCGCGCACGTTAAAGCCGATCACCGGCGCCGACGAGGCCCGGGCAAGGGTAATATCGCTTTCGGTTATGCCGCCCACCGCCGAATGAATGATACGCGCCTGGACTTCCTCGTTGCCAATCTTCAGCAGAGCGGCATTGATCGCTTCGATCGAGCCCTGCACATCCCCCTTCAGGACGATGGGGAATTCCTTGACCTTTGCGGCCTTCATGGCGGCAAAGGCACTTTCCAGAGACACCGGTCCGGTGCCGCTGCGCAGCTTTTGAATCTGCGCCAGGCGGTATTCGGTGATCTCGCGCGCCCGTGCTTCATTTTCCACAGCGGCAAAATCGTCACCGGCGCCGGGGGCGCAATTCAATCCCAAAACCTCAACGGGCTGGCCGGGGCCAGCCTCTGTCACGGCCTCGCCATGTTCGTCCATCAACGCCTTGACGCGTCCCCATGCGGGGCCGGCAACCACCAGATCACCAACCCTCAGTGTGCCGCGCTTGATCAGCGCCGTCGCCACCGGTCCACGGTTCTTGTCCAGCCGCGCCTCAATGGTTACGCCCTCGGCGGCCCGGTCCGGGTTCGCCTTCAGCTCCAGCAACTCGGATTGCAGATAGATGGCCTCCAGAAGTTTATCGAGCCCGGTCTTCTTCAGCGCCGACACCTCGACATCAAGGACGTCGCCTGACATTTCCTCGACAATCACTTCATGTTGCAACAGATCCTGGCGCACGCGAGCGGGGTCGGCGCCGGCGACATCCATCTTGTTGATGGCAACGATGATCGGCACGTCCGCCGCCTTGGCGTGATTAATCGCCTCAATGGTCTGGGGCATAATTCCGTCGTCCGCCGCCACAACAAGCACCACAATATCGGTGATGCTGGCGCCGCGGGCGCGCATTTCCGTAAAGGCCGCGTGGCCCGGCGTGTCGATGAAAGTAATCTTGTGGCCATCGGCCGTTTCAACCTGGTAGGCGCCGATATGCTGGGTAATGCCCCCGGCCTCGCCGCTGACCACGTTGCTGGAGCGCAAGGCGTCCAGCAGTGACGTCTTGCCATGATCCACATGGCCCATAACCGTGACCACGGGCGGGCGTGGCTTCAGGTCGCTGGCCTTGTCTTCTTCGCCGATCATGCCTATCTCGACGTCGGATTCGCTGACCCGCTTCACCTTATGGCCGAATTCGGCAACCACCAGCTCGGCGGTGTCCTGATCCAGCGTATCGCCGATCGCCACATCGACATCCATGTCTTTCAACACCCTGAACAGCGACACGGCGCGCTCGGCCATGCGGTTTGCAAGCTCATGGACGGTGATGGATTCCGGAATGATGACTTCGCGGGATTTCTTGGCGACCGTGGCGCTGGGATCAGCAGCGCGCTTTTGCTTGGCCTGGGCGCGCCTTAGCGCCGCCAGAGAACGCTGGCGCTGGTCTTCGCCGCCCTCCAGCGCCATGCCAACCGTGAGCTTGCCGCTGCGTCGGCGCTTTTCGCCCCGGCGCGTCGGACGCCCGGCTGTCTTGCGCTTATCTTCGCCGCGCCCCTTGCCCTTGCGTGTGTCGTCGGCATGTGCGGCTTTGGGTTTTTTTGCGGTCTCGTCTTTTTCCGCGAGCTGCGCCTTCTGTTCCGCTTCCGCTGCCTCTTCCTCGATTTTCAGCCGCGACTCTTCTTCCTCGGCGCGGCGCTTGGCATCTTCCTCAGCGCGGTGCCTGGCGTCATCCTCGGCGGCAGCGCGGCGCTCCTCTCCGCTCCTGGCTTCTTCTTCCTCGCGTTTGAGGGCGGCATCCTCCTGCCGCTGACGCTGCTGCTCCGAGGCGCGCATGCGCTCGTCTTCGGCATGAAGAATGGCGTCTTTCAACGCCTCGGCGCGGCTGTCGCGCTCGACACTGGTCAGGTGGGTCTCTTCAGCCTGCTTCGGCGGCGTGAACAAGGGTTTCTCTGCCGGAGCCTCCACGGGCGTTTCGACTTCCGCGGTGTCTCCCTTCTTCAGGACGCGCCGGCGCTTGCGCTCAACCACAACAGTTTTGCTGCGGCCATGGCTGAAATTCTGCCGAATCTGGCCAGCCCCGACGATCTTGCCGCTGCCGAGCGTGCTGCGCCCGGAAATAGTCAATTTACGTTCTTCGCTCATACTCGCCTTTGTTCCGCATCGGGCTCAACATCGGGTTCAACATTGGTCCAGGCAAAATTGGCCCAAGCAGAAAGTTGCGTTGGCTTTACCCCGGAAATGCCCGCGCCGCAAGGTTTGCGCTGGTCTGGCCGGGATAATTCCTCAGCTTTTCCCGTCTTCTTCCTTGTCTTTGCCCCCGTCTTCACCCTTGTCTTCACCCTTGTCTTCGCTCTTGTCTTCGCCGGCATCTTCGGGGTCGTCTTCGGGGTCGTCTTCCTTGCCACTCTCTTCGCCATCTGCCTCAGTGCTGGTGGCGGTGCCCTTCGCGAACACCTCGTCCGCATCAACCGCGCCCGCATCGGCTTCGCTTTCCTCTTCAGCGGGCTCTTCGGGAGCGGGCTCTTCGGGAATTTCATCAATCCAGCCGATTTTGACACGGCCCAGCATAATCATGGCGCTGGCCTCGTCGGTGGGAATTTTAAGTCCCTTGAATTCCTCGCCATCGCCAGAGACCAGCTCGTCGGGAATAAGGCCGGCAAAACCCTCAAGCGTCCTGATGCCGCCCTCGCCCAGCATAATCATCATCTTCGGCGTCATGCCTTCTATTTCGGCAATATCATCCGACACGCCCAGCTCACGGCGCTTGTCATCGTCCGCACGCTCGCGGCTTTCCAGCGCGTCGAGTGCGCGTTGCTGCAATTCGCCAACCAGACTCTCGTCAAAACCTTCGATCGAAATCAGTTCCCCGGACTCGACGAAGGCCACCTCTTCCAGCTCCGAGAATCCCTCGACCACCAAAAGCTGCGCCATTGTCTCGTCCACATCCAGAGTCTCGGCGAACATGGTGCTGCGCGACACGAATTCCTCCTGACGGCGCTCGGATTCCTCGGCCTCGGTGAGAATATCGATCGTCCAGCCGGTCAATTGCGACGCCAGCCGCACATTCTGACCGCGCCGGCCAATGGCCAGGCTAAGCTGGTCATCGGGCACCACCACCTCAATCCGCTTGCTGTCCTCGTCAAGCACGACCTTCACAACCTCCGCCGGAGCCAGCGCATTGACAATGAATGTGGCGGCGTCGTCGTTCCACTGGATGATGTCTATTTTCTCGCCCTGCAATTCACTGACCACCGCCTGGACGCGGCTGCCGCGCATGCCCACGCAGGCGCCCACCGGGTCAATGCTGGCGTCGTATGACAGCACCGCGATCTTGGCGCGGCTGCCCGGGTCGCGGGCCACCGATTTGATTTCAATGACCCCGTCATAAATTTCAGGCACTTCCTGGCTGAAAAGCGAGGCCATGAATTTCGGCTCGGTGCGCGAGAGAAAAATTTGCGGGCCACGCGCTTCGCGGCGAACGTCGCGTATAAACGCGCGAATCCTGTCATTGGTGCGCAGATGCTCGCGCGGCAACGACTGATCCCGGCGCATGATGGCTTCGGCGCGGCCCAGATCAACAATGGCATTGCCATATTCGACCCGCTTCACCACACCGGTGACAACATCGCCAACGCGGTCCTTGTATTCTTCATACTGGCGCTCGCGCTCGGCATCGCGCACCTTTTGAACAATCACCTGCTTGGCGGTCTGGGCGGCGATGCGCCCGAATTCCACCGGCGGCAGCGGATCGGCCAGGAATTCGCCAATCTCCGCCTCGGGTTTTTCCAGGCGCGCGTCTTTCAGCGACACCTCGGTGGCCGCATTTTCCACGTCCTCGACGACTTCCATGATGCGGAAAAGCCGGATATCGCCGTTGTCCCTGTCGATCTGGGCGCGGATTTCATTTTCGGCGCCATACCGGGACCGGGCCGCCTTCTGGATGGCGTCCTCCATGGCCTCGATGACAATTTCCTTGTCGATCGCTTTCTCGCGGGCAACCGCGTCGGCTATGGACAATAATTCCAATCTGTTTGCACTGACTGCCAGCGCCATTTCATTTCTCCAATTATATGGGGCATCGCCCCCTGTATACGGGGCATCGCCCCCTGTTCTATTCTGTCTCGCCGGGCCTGTCTCGCCGGCCTGTCTCGCCGGAACCCTGCCCCGGCCTGTTAAATCCCTCGGGCCGCCGGGCCCGGG
>JACZSK010000146.1 GCA_022574255.1 Pseudomonadota bacterium | reverse complement strand
AATGCGCCCAGCCCGCCGACCCAGCCAGCGCCCGCTCCGCTGCCATGCGCAGCCAGATAGTACGGAACCAATTTGAAGACGGCGGCATTGTGGGACAGGTTTTTGTGGTGGCAGATCGAACGCCACGATACCCCTCCCCTTCATCTCGTTGACGAGTTTTTTTAGCTACTTGCTCTACGGGCGCTCTTATGTGAGTGCTGACTCTTTCCGGCCCTTCTTGCGCTTCCGGTAAGCGCGCATGCGGCAGGCGTTGGAGCAAAAGAGTTTTTCGGGCCGGGCGTGTTCAGCTGATATTCCGAACCAGTCGCGGCATTGCCGGCACTGGAGGAAGTCCACATGGCCGTCGATGGCGAGAGTTGCCTGCTGCCACAACGCACCGATAAGCCCTCTGGGTGTCTGGGCAGCGGCAAGGCTCTTTTCTGATAACCCAAGCCCGAAGTCGGTGCGCCCGCCTGTACCGCGATTAACCCACTGCTCCAAAAGCAGTCGGGGCCAATCTTTTTCGTCCTTCTCGGAAATCCTTCGGAACAGATCCGGTTTCTCGGCTTTCTTGGCCAAAATCCAGTCTTTGGCTATGTGCCTGTCGCCGGTCAAGCCGGTCTTGATCCTTAATCGTGCGGCGCTTCTCGTGAGCCTGACCTGAAAGACGCTGCGGTCCCTCGCCTGGATCAATTCCCATAGGCTGACGACCCGCGCCATGGCGCAAGCCTCGGCAAGCCACAAGTCGATGGGCTCAGCCCAATAAGGTTCGATGCTCGTCTTCCAGGGTTCTTCCCGCACGACATTCACTATGGCTGTGGAGAGGTCGGCGCCAAGAGGCCCGAAGCGATTGGCGAAGGCAATGACGTCCGCTTCCGACCGCAAGGCACCAAAGGCATGAAAGAGGCCCGTCTGACTATCAAAAGGCGCATAACGGTCATGCCTCAAATCCGCCATGGCGATGCGCATCGGCATCAATGTCGGTGACTTCATCTGGACAGCGAAGGCGGCGCGTTTCAATCGAGTTGTCAGAAAGCCTCTGCGTCAAGCTCCATAATAGGTCTGCTACCGGACCTGATAGCCCGAACCAGGGACGAGGTCTGTGGCAGCAAGCGCCGCATATAAAATCGCGCGGTAATAATTTTCCCTTCGTAGAACCGCTTCTCGCCGGCATTGTCCAACGCCGCGTAAGACACCTTGGCGATTTTCGCCCAAGTGCTGCCCAGTGCCACGAGCGCAAAAAGACGGAGATAATCGCTCGCTGCCGCCGCCGCCTGCTGCGGATCTTTCGCGCCCTGCTCCACGACCCACGCCGTCACTTGTTGGAGCTTGGCAAAAGCCTGTGCGAGCGGCAGTGTGAACTCCCGCATCCGCGAGTAGTTCTTCTGCTCGTTGATGAATCGATCAATGGGGTCGAAAAAGCGTCGCAACAAACGCCCGGATTTCTTCACAATCTTGCGCCGCACAAGGTCCAGTGCCTGGATGCCGTTGGTCCCTTCGTAGAGCTGGCCAACGCGAGCATCCCGCACCAGCTGTTCCATTCCGTGCTCACGGATGTATCCATGACCTCCGAAGATCTGCAGGCCAAGATTGGTGGCTTCGAATCCATAGTCCGTGAAGAATGACTTGACGACCGGTGTCATGAGCTGAACCAGGTCCTCTGCTTCCTGGCGGGCCTCGGGATCGGGATGTTGGCGTGACAGATCGACATGGAGAGCGACCCAGTAAGCCAGGGCACGTGCGCCTTCGTTATAGGCCTTCATCGTGAGCAGCATGCGCCGGACATCGGCATGAACAATGATTGGGTCGGCCTGTCGATCAGGGCACTGGGCACCGGTTATGGCGCGACCTTGTAGCCGTTCCCTCGCGTATGCCCGGGCCCTTTGATACGCTGTCTCGGCTAGCCCTAGTCCCTGTAGACCGACCGTGAGCCGCGCGATATCCATCATCGAGAGCATGCAATGTAGACCGCGGCCCTTTTTGCCGATCAGGTAGCCGGTCGCTCCATCGAAGTTCATCACGCAGGTTGCCGATGCGTTGATTCCCATCTTCTTTTCAATTGATCCGCAACTTACGCCGTTGCGGGGCCCCAATGAGCCATTAGAATTTACCAGGTATTTGGGTACCAGGAACAGGCTGAGGCCTGTCGTTCCCGGCGGGGCCTGCGGCAACCGCGCGAGCACCAAATGGACGATATTTTCAGTCAGGTCGTGATCGCCACCCGTGACAAAAATCTTTGTCCCGCTGAGCTTGTAGCCAACCTCCGATTCTGGCTGTGCCTTCGTTCGTATTAAGCCAAGGTCCGTGCCGCAGTGGGGTTCGGTCAGGCACATCGTGGCACTCCAGCGGCCGTCAACCAACCTGGGCAGAAAGGCGCGCTTGACCTCATCCGACCCGTGTGTGCCGATGAGGTTGTAGGCAGCGTGTGACAGCGCTGGATAAGTGTAAAATGCGAGGTTGCTGGAGCAGGCCATCTCGGCTACGGCTAAATTGACCACCTCTGGCAATCCCTGGCCACCGAAAGCCGGATCACACGCCAAGGACGTCCAGCCTCCTTCGGCAAAAGTTTGATAGGCCTCGCGAAAGCCGGAAGGAGTTCGCACCACTCCGTTCTCCAAACGGCACCCTTCTTCGTCGCCCGACCGGTTGATCGGCAGGAGAACCTGTTCACACAACCTCGCTGCTGCCTTGAGGATGGCCTCGACAACAGTGGGCGTTGCAGCCTTGAACGGCGCTATGTGACTAAACTGACCAATGTCCAGCAGCTCGTGTAATACAAAGCTGATGTCACGCAGCGGTGCGCTATAGGTTGTCATGGAGCCATCGCCTGAGTGGAGTTCGGAGATTTCTCGGCCCGGAACCGCGCAACTCTTACGCATCAATTCTGAGGGTTGTAAATGTGACCCAGTGACGCAGCGGTCTCATTGGGTGCCGACGGGCGGGAGCCGTCCACTGCATTAAGAGCGGACATTATTCCGAGGGCTGTTGTCAGGTTAGGTTCAAAGTCCTGGGCCGCAACCACGGACGCAGTACATGGGATTTGGCGGCTTAAAACTCGCCGCTCAAATATGAGCGCGCAGACAAATTTCAAGGCCGCGACTGATTCAAGCTGCAATCGGTTCATGTGCCCCGCCCACCCCCGGTGACCTCCTTGATGCCAGGCCCGGCAAGGGGAAATAAGGCCCGAGTGCTGCCTTTGCACCGTATGCCATCACCAGTGCAGGGGTCATCATGGCTGCCGGGTTCACGGAGTTCAGAACCTCAGCGCAATCCCGCCCCTGAAGGCGTCCCGGGAGGGTTCCAGCGGCAGACCCAGGATATCCTCCAGGATATTCTCATAATTGGTGCGGATATATTCGCCGCGAAGGCTGACCCGCGTCGTTATAGCCCATTCAACGCCGGCGCCGTATGACAGGCCGTTCACACTGGTTGAGGCCGCAAGATCAAGACCCGGTCCGGTGAGCGCAAACCCGATTTTGGTTTTCGTCCAGCCGAGACGGCCATACAGGAGAATATCGCCGCCGAAGGCATAACCGTATCGCGCCGCCAACCCGATGGAGCGCTTGACGTGGAGGGTGGAAGTGAAGACGTCTCCGCCCGTGTTGGTGATTTCGGTGGCGCTGGCGCCGCTCCACACATATTCACCCTCGACCGCCAGATGCCAGTCATCAACTTCGAGGTCCCAGCCGATGGCAACGCCGCCGCCCGCCCCCGAGATATGACCCAGGTCTATGGTGACGCCGCCGCTCTCAAGATCCAGCCCGTAGCGCTCATACCCGCCGATACCGACAATATAGAGCCCGTCCAGCGGGCCCTCGGCCCGGGCGGACGGGCTGGATATAATGAGACCGAGCGCAATCATTGCACCGGCGATAATATATTTAGCAGGACGGGCCGCCGAGCGGCCCGATAAAGACACGGTTTCCATGAAACTCTCCTGATCAATCGCGGGATCAGAGCTTGCGGTGCGCCCCCGCAAGTTGATCGCCACTTAACCCTGGTGATCGGGGAGTTTGTAAGCCGCACAAACACGGCCCCTGCGACCTTTAGTTTCCGAGGAAACCTGGACATGCGTCACAGGCTCCCCGACCCTAAGGTCAAGGGCGATGCCGTTAGCGGCGGCATCAACCGGTTTGTGCGAGGTTACAAAGCCCCGGAGCCGTGCGTAGCGGCTCGGGTCAAGCAATAGCTCGAATGAGGGGAAGGTTCAAAGGAATTGGAGATTTTATGCCCAAACTGACTCTTTTTCCCGCAATAGCCGTGCCGACCAGCTTGAGCAGCGAATTGAAAATCCGCGTGTCAGTGGTTCGATTCCGCTCCTAACACCATACTTTCATTATTTTAGATGGTGTGATTGGAGTGCGATGGTCCTTTCCAGAACAAAATGCTGCCGGCAGACTCTTAATCAGAGAGTCCGGGATTCGAATCCCCGACGGCCCCCTAATCTTTTCAATGGGTTAGTGGAATATCGGGGTTCTCAGAGTGAGAATCTTGATGACTTTTTGATGACTTTTGGTTCATGTGCAAGCCTACGATCAAGGACCGTCCTCAGTGCACGACATCGATGTAATACGCGCCTTTGTTACCCATCCCTTTGCGCGGCACTGCTTCCGAAGCCTAAATTTTAGGCCTAGCTGCTTTATCCAACTAAATAAGGAAGAACCTGAAGTAGCGGCATCGTAGTCGCTTTCCCCACAGGCTCAACAAGCACAACAGGATGTGATAAACAGGATTTTGGCAGCATGATCAGAAATCGGAATACACCTTAACTTCGCTGCCAGACTGTCCAACAAAGCAGGACCACCTCATTATCGCTGAAAACAGGAGAACCGAACATGGTCAAAAAGAGGAAGTACAACAAGTCAGCGATAGGTAATTTGCCAAACGACAAGCCTGCGTTGTACAGGATAAAAACAAAAGGAGGTAAGTTGAACTATGCAGGTGTGGCTAAGAAGGGAAGAGTTACAGATAGAATTTTAGAACATCTAGGAGAGATACCGGGCGCCACAGTTTCTATAGAGCAATTTAGCAGCATCAAAGACGCCCGCGAGAAGGAAAAGAACGTCATTAAACGCAGTCAGCCAAAATATAACAAACAGAACAAATAGCAGCACGGCTGTGGATTGTCTTTGCGCATCAGATTCGAAATGCTTAGTCTTCCTAGTTCTTGTTTAAAGCCACAAGCGGACGTTCAGGCAGCGCGACGTACGCTCATCTCATTTTCATCCCC
>JACZSK010000145.1 GCA_022574255.1 Pseudomonadota bacterium | reverse complement strand
ATCAAGGCCACCGGCATTTGCCACACCGATCAATTTACCCGCTCCGGGGCCGATCCGGAGGGCCTGTTCCCGGCCATCCTCGGCCACGAAGGGGCCGGAGTGGTGGTCGAGGTGGGGAAGGGCGTCGCGTCCCTGAAGGCGGGCGATCACGTGATCCCGCTTTACACCCCGGAATGCGGCAAATGCAGCTTTTGCTTATCAGGCAAGACCAACCTGTGCCAGGCGATCCGCGAAACCCAGGGGCAGGGCCTTATGCCCGACGGCACCAGTCGTTTCTCTCTCGGTGGCGAGCGGCTGTTCCACTATATGGGCACCTCCACTTTCTCGAACTTCACCGTGCTGCCCGAAATCGCGGTCGCGAAAATCCGTCCCGACGCGCCCTTCGACAAGGTTTGCTATATTGGCTGCGGGGTGACCACCGGCATCGGTGCGGTCATCAATACCGCAAAAGTGGAGCCGGGTAGCAGCGTGGTCGTTTTCGGCCTCGGCGGCATCGGGCTCAATGTGGTGCAGGGCGCGCGCATGGCCGGCGCCGAAAAGATCGTCGGCGTTGATACCAATCCGGGCAAGCGGGCGCTGGCCGAAAAGTTCGGCATGACCGATTTTATCAACCCCAAAGAGGTGGACGACGTTGTCGCCGCGGTTGTTGACGTGACCGATGGCGGCGCCGATTATTCCTTCGAATGTATCGGTAATGTCGAGGTCATGCGCCAGGCTCTGGAATGTTGCCACAAGGGCTGGGGCGAGAGCGTGATTATCGGTGTGGCCGGTGCCGGCCAGGAGATTTCCACCCGCCCCTTCCAGCTGGTGACCGGGCGGGTATGGCGCGGCACGGCCTTTGGCGGCGCCAGGGGGCGCACCGACGTGCCGAAAATTGTCGACTGGTACATGGACGGCAAGATCAATATCGACGATCTTATCACCCATGTCATGCCGCTGGAAGAGATCAACAAGGCCTTTGAGTTGATGCATGCGGGCGAATCCATCCGCTCTGTCGTGACTTTTGATTGAGGAGTGAGAGGCATAGTGACTGCTGAGATTGACGCCATCTCCGAGCATAGCTGTTTCGGCGGGCTGGTCGGGTATTACAGCCACAAGTCCGAAGCGACCAAATGCAGCATGAAGTTCAGCGTTTTCGTGCCGCCGCAGGCGGCCGATGGCCCGGTTCCCGTGCTTACCTGGCTGGCGGGGCTGACCTGTAATGAAGAAACCTTCATGATCAAATCAGGCGCGCAGCGGATTGCCGCCGAGCTGGGGCTGATGATTGTGGCGCCGGACACCAGCCCGCGCGGCGACAACGTGCCTGATGACGCCGATGGCGGCTGGGATTTCGGGCTGGGCGCCGGCTTTTACCTGGACGCCACCGAAAAACCCTGGTCGGAAAATTACAACATGGAGTCTTATGTCACCAACGACCTGCAGCGGGCGGTGTTCGATAATTTTCCCGGCGACGAGGCGCATCAGGGTATTTTCGGCCATTCGATGGGCGGGCACGGGGCGCTGACCCTGGGGATGAAGCACCACGAAATCTACCAGTCCATCTCTGCCTTCGCGCCGGTGGCGGCGCCCATGGATTGCCCATGGGGGGTCAAGGCGTTCACCAATTACCTGGGCAAGGACAGGAAAGCCTGGGAGGCCCATGACGCCAGCCGCATCATTCTGGAGGTAAAGGGCGCCGGAATTCGCAACCGAATTCTAGTCGATCAGGGTCTGGAGGATCAATTCCTGGACGAGCAGCTTGGGATAGACAAGTTCCAGGATGCCGCCGGGAAGGTCGGCTATCACGTCGATGTAAGGCGCCACGAGGGCTACGACCACGGCTACTTCTTTATTTCCACATTCATGGAAGATCACCTTGGCCATCACGCTGCACTGCTGAGGCCGACGGAAGAAGCAACCACCCCATAAACGCCGTTGCCAGCGCTGCACCAAGAAGCTGGGCGGCCAAAAAGGGAAGGGCGCTGCCCGGTGCTATGCCGCTGAAGCTGTCGGTCAGAACACGGGCGATGGTCACCGCCGGGTTGGCGAATGCGGTTGACGAGGTGAACCACATGGCCGCCGCAATATACAGGCCCACCGCGTAGGGCACCGCCGACGGGTGCCAGCGAATGGTGCCGAGTATCGTCATGACCAGGCCGAATGTGGCGATGCCTTCGCCCAGCCACTGGCCGGGGCCGTACCGCATATGTTGCGAAAATTGCACAAGCGGCTGGTCAAACATCAAATGCACCGCCAGAACTCCGGCAACGCCGCTGAAAATCTGTGTCACCACATAAATACCCGCCGCGCCGGGCGTAATTTCGCGGCGCAGCAGAAAGGCAAGCGTGACCGCGGGGTTGAAATGTGCTCCCGATATCGGTGCGAACAGCATGATCAGCACAATCAGCGCCGCCGCGGTGGAAAGCGTATTGCCTATCAGCACCACGGCAAGGTTACCGCCGGTAAGCTGCTGGCCCATGATGCCCGAGCCGACAATTGCCGCCAGCAGAAAAAATGTACCGAGAGCTTCCGCCGCCAGACGCCGCGCCATATCAAATTGTGCCATACTAGGGTCTGAACCCAATTACCGGGTGGCGCTGTGTTGGCTCCGAAAGGCCCGGAAAAAAGGAGAAAACCGCAGTCGATGGTGCATATCGACGAGGATTTTTGACGCCTTTGCCCGGGCTTTTCGGGCCAATCCAATTGGACCGCGCCCAAATTGACTGGAACAGCGTCGAAAGCGCCTCAAATAGATCACTATTCTTCACCACTTTCTCCTTGTGCTGGCCAATTTTGGCCCTGGGCCTTAGCCCTCAAAAAGGGGGGGCGCAGCCCTCACCGGCAATTGAGTCCAGACCCTAACTAACTCCGGTTCCCGATTTCCTTTAGCACCTGCTGGTTTATTTCGCCGGCTGGCAGCCGAAGCAGCGCGGATATCCTGTCGTTTAGCGCCATATAGGCGGAATCAAAAGCAGCGCGGCGCATCGCCTCGTTGCCTTCGACAATCGCCGGGTCGGGGACTCCCCAATGGGCTGAAGCGGGCGCTCCCGGCCAGATGGGGCAACTCTCGCGCGCCGCGTTATCGCAGACCGTAATCACGATCTCCATGGCTGGCGCGCCCTCGCCGGCAAATTCGTCCCAGCTCTTTGACCGCAGCCCCTCTGTTGGAATGGCGCGGGAGGCCAGAAGTTCCAGCGCGAATGGATTGACCTCTCCCAGCGGGTGGCTGCCGGCGCTGCAGGCGACGAAGCGCTCTCCGCCCCGGTGACGCAATATGGCCTCGGCGATAATGCTTCGCGCGGAGTTGCCCGTGCAAAGAAACAGCAGCGTGGTTCTGAAGGGCGTCATCCTGGCATCCGCTTATTGTTGATCGGCATTTCGCTGCGGTGGCGCAGTCTAGAGCAGTTTCAGATCATACGGAAACATTCCGGCGGTACGAAAACCCCTCTCCCCTTGTGGGAGAGGGCTTTCTTCCTTCGTCACCCCGGGCCAAATTTTGGTCACTCGCCGACCCTCCTTTTCTTCGTCACTCGCCGACTTGATCGGCGAGTCCATCTCGGTGCGAACCACCTGCTGAAAGATAAAACTGGATTCGCCGATCAAGTCGGCGAATGACGATGTGAAGTGGAGACCGAAACAGACTCCGGATACTTCTTGCGCGCCTCACCTTGGCCGGAGTGACGGTTCCATTTTTTTGTCACCCTCACCCTGACCCTCTCCCTCAAGGGAGAGGGGATAAGAGAGCTGGCGCGAAAACCCTCTCCCCTTGTGGGAGAGGAAGGGGCCCACGCAGTGGGAAGGTGAGGGGTGAAAAAAGAGGCCCACGCAGTGGGAAGGTGAGGAAGCCTTTGCCAGCGTCCTGCGATGCGGGTAACTGCCGGATTCACCCTCACTCTTCTTTGCCCTGGCACTCTCCCTCAGGGTTTGGCCCTGCCTGTGGGCTGGTTCCTTGCATCCGAATCTTCCTTGCCAAACAGGATTGGACCGGAATAATGAGTTCGTAACCTAGCAACCGGGATAACCGATCATGGAAGACCTGCAACCGATCATCCTGGCGATGCTCGCCTCGGGGCTGCTCGCCGGGTTCCTTGCCGGAATGCTGGGCATTGGTGGCGGCATCGTCACCGTGCCCATCCTGTTCACCGCTTTCGGGGCGATCGGGGTGCCCGCGGAGGTGCAGATGCATCTGACCGTGGCCACCTCGCTGGCGATCATTGTGCCGACGGCGGTATTCTCGGCGCGCGGTCATGGGGCGCGGGGCGCCCTGTCGGTGGCGATGATGAAAAGCTGGGGTCCGTGGGTGGCGCTGGGCGCCATTGCCGGGGCCTGGGCCGCGACCATTCTGGATACCCGCGCGTTGATCGGATTCTTTGCGGTGATGGCCTTCCTGATGGGGCTGAAGCTTTTTCTGCCGCTGGACGACAAGGTCATCGGCGACGGGCCGCCGCGCGGCGTTTTCGGTGCTGCGATTGGCGGGCTCATCGGGTTGTTTTCCAGCCTCATGGGCATCGGCGGCGCCACCTTCTCGGTGCCCGTGATGACCCTCTATGGCATGCCCATGCACCGCGCCGTCGGCACCGCAGCGGTTCTGGGGCTGGTGATTTCAGCGCCCGCGACGCTGGGCTATATGATCGGCGGCTGGGGCCATCCCGGTCTACCGCCCTGGTCGCTGGGCTACGTTAATCTGGCCGGTGTGCTTATCATTGCGCCCGCTGCCATGGCCATGACGCCGCTCGGCGTGGCGGCCGCGCACAAGCTGTCCCATCGCAGGTTGAGCTTGCTGTTCGGCCTGTTTCTGTTTATTGCCGCGGGCAGGATGGCGTTGCCACTGCTGGGCTATTGAGTGCGCTGTAGGAGCGGAATGAGCGACAAGGCACTGACATTTTCTGACGACTTTCCCGCTGCCGACCCGGCGGAATGGCGGCGTCTGGCCGAGGCGGCGCTGAAGGGCCGCGCGCTTGATGCAGCACTGACCAGCCAAAGCGATGAGGGGCTGGCGATCCGCGCGCTTTGCACGGCGGCGGACGGGGTTGAATCCGTGGCCGGCGTTGGGCGCGGCAATCAGCAGGGAAAATGGGACATCCGGCAGGCGGCGCTGCATCCCGACCCCGCCGAGGCCAACGCGGAAATTCTCGCCGATCTGGCGGGCGGGGCAACTTCGCTGGCGCTGGTGCTTAATTCCGGGTCAGCGGGCGGCGCCATGGCCGCGCAGGGCGTGGTGCTGCCCCAGATGGCCTC
>JACZSK010000144.1 GCA_022574255.1 Pseudomonadota bacterium | reverse complement strand
AGCATCAGCAGCGAAAAATAAATGCCGCCCTCGTGATACCTGGGATCAAACAATATCTGGAACAGAAGATCCCCCGATATCAAAAAGGCGCCCCCTGCAAAGAGAAAGTAGGGGACAAACTTTTGCCGCTCACTAAGAAATGATGCTGCCAGTTTTTCGGGACTTTGGCGAAAGGCCTTCGAGAAACGAGGAAATACGACCGGTGAGCTTACAGCCTGGAAGAGTCGCACAAAAGCCTGTGCCAAGTTGAAGGCAATAATGTAAATGCCCAAAAATTCCAGACTGATGTATTTCCCGATAAAGAACTTATCGAATTGCGTAATAACAATCGTCAATACGCTGGAAACCATGATGACCCTGGCAAAAACCCAAGACTCCGCAAGAACTTCCTTGTCAATCCGGAACGATCTGATTGAATTTTCAAAGAGTAGGTAGCCCAATCCAACGAGCAGGATGACGCCAAAAAACCCGCCAATCGCCAACGACCAGACGTTTCTGAAGTAGTAGGCCAGGATCACGGTTACGGCTATCTGGGCAACGAATGAGAGCAGCTCTATCAGGGATAATTTTACAAGTTTCTGCTCCCGCTCAGCCAGGATTAATGACATGGATTCAACACCGCGCAGAAAAAAGGTAATGGCGGTAAACACGAGGATCGGAAACAGCTGCGCAGAATCGTAAAAACGGGAAATCGGATAGGCAAGAGCCATAAGACACAGGCTCAGTATAGCCCCTCGAATAACCTTGATAGACCAGACGGTATCCAGGTAGCGTGGTTGGTCGCCATGCTGGTGCCGGATAAGAAAGGCCTTGAAGCCCATGTCGGATGAAAGTTCCACCAAAAACATAACCGATCTAACAATTGCCATAAGGCCGAAAGCTTCGGGAAAAAGCAGGCGCGTAAGGATGAGGTTGCCGGCCAGCCGCAGGACGCTTTGCGCGCCAAAAGAGAACACCAGAAAGGCCGGGCCGCCGGTAAGTTTGGGAAGCGTGATCATGTTTGAAAGCAAAGTTAATAGTTAAACTTGGAAGGCGGGGTTTTAAGGATGAATCATAATTTCTTGGATCAATCTGCTTGAGGTGGTCCCACATTGTTGGACAGGTTGGCAGCGAAGTTAAGGTGTATTCCGTTGTCTGATCATGCTGCCATCACCTTGTTTATCACATCCTGTTGCGCTTGTTGAGCCTGTGGGGATGTGGGCAAGGCGGCAGCCTTGTCCAGCATATCCACAGGCCTGTCCTTTGGGCCTCCGTCGCCGTAAGCCTCCGCCGGGGTGCGGCCATCATGGGCTGAGTGGGGCCGCTCGGTGTTGTAGAAGCCGATCCAGTCGCCGATCACGCGCTCCGCCACAAAGCCGTCGCTCAGCTCGTGCAGGTAGACGCATTCGTATTTGAGCGAGCGCCACAGCCGCTCGATAAAGATGTTGTCCATGCACCGCCCCCGGCCATCCATCGAGATGCGGATGCCGGCGTCCTTCAAGACGCCGGTGAAGGCAAGGCTGGTGAACTGGCTACCCTGATCGGTGTTGAACATCTCCGGCGCGCCATGGCGCGCCAGCGCCTCTTCCAGGGCCTCGGCACAGAAGGCGGCATCCATGGTGTTGGAGAGCCGCCAGGCCAGCACATGACGGCTTTGCCAGTCCATGATCGCCACCAGATACAGGAAGCCGCGCTGCACCGGGATATAGGTGATGTCGGCGCACCAGACCTGATCGGGCCGACTGATCTCCATGTTTCTCAGAAGATAGGGGTAAATCCGGTGCGCCGGGTGTGGCGTACTGGTCCTCGGCGCCTGGTAGATCGCCTGCAGGCCCATCAGCCGCATCAGCCGCCGCACCCGGTGGCGGCCTGCATGCACGCCGTTCCGGCGCAACTGGCGGGCCATCTGGCGGCTGCCGTAAAAGGGATACTTCAGGAACAGCCCGTCGATGCAGCGCATCAGCGCCAGGTTCTCAGGGCTCTCGCCCTTCGGCCTATAGTAATAGCTCGAACGGCTGATCGACAGAACCTCGCATTGACGGCTCAGGCTGAGGCCGGGTGACAAGCGCCTGATCATGCCCTTGCGCTCCACCCGGCTCATCGCCTGAGCCCTCTGGCCAAAAAATCGTTGACGACAGTCAACTCCCCGATCTTGGCGTGAAGCTCCCGGACCTCGTCCTCGTGATCCCGGACGGCGCTGTCGGCCCCGTTCGAGAACACCTCGCCCAGACCATCCACCGCCTGGCGCTTCCAGGTGCTCACCTGGTTGGGATGCACCTTGTGGCGCCCCGCAATCTCCTGGATTGTCCTGTCGCCCCGAAGCGCCTCCAGCGCCACACGGGCCTTGAAATCCGCCGTAAATCGTCGCCTCTTCGTCATCTCGTATCCCTCCGTTATCCGGCGGAATACACCTTAACACCCTGTCCGATTTTCCAGGACCACCTCACTTTGCCGATTCGACAAATGATAGCCGCCGCCATCAAGCGAGTCTGAACCGCTCGAAGCCAACGGCGCCAGAATCCAACGAGAACTTACTAAGAACTGCGAGGTTGATTACTCACAGCGTTATCGTGGAGATTCAGACAATCGCCCTTCTTCGCGCCAGATTTTGATGCGAAATGACGCATAACAAAGAGTAAATAACTGTTGTGACAATGATCATCATTGTGGTTGTCTCGGGCATAATGACCGCTATAAAATTTGGCACTGCGATGATAGACAAATAAATTAACAAGGCGAGCTTTGGCCGCAAGCAAGAATAGAGCAGGTGGTGAAAGTGTTCCCTGTCTCCCGACATCGGCGATCTACCATTTGCTGTACGCTTTAACACGAGACGCACAAGATCGATAATCGGAATCCAGAACCAAAGCGCCACAGACTCCGCGGAAATATGTGTAGCGGCGCTATTGTAGCTATAGATTGCGAGGTAACCGAATAGAATACCTAATGACAAACTTCCTGAGTCCCCCAGAAACAGGCGTCCTCTGATGTTAAAATAAAGAGTGATCGTCAAGGAAAGGGACAGGAAGGCCAATAATGGATAAAGATTCGGCGGACCCACGAAGAAGAGCAGGGCCGTCCAAATCAAGGACATAGATATAACAATTCCATTCTTGCCGTCGGCCATGTTGACGGCGTTTGCCAGTGCAAGCAGGCAAACAGCTGTGAAGGCAATGGCGAACGGCCCCAATTCAACCAGGTAGCTAGGATACTCGAATGCCAAACTCTGAAGTGTAAGGGTGGGAATAAAAATACCGATTACGGAAACTATGATTAGCGTAACGACCAGCCTGAAGGTTGGCCTTAAGTTCCGTGAGTCGTCCAAGAGCCCAATAAGCATGAAAAAGGCGCATGCGAACCAAATCCCGATAAACTCAGCACTTGGGGTATTCGCATAAATGTAAAACATCACGATGAGAGCCGGTAGAATGATCATGAGACCACCGGTCAGTGGCGTGCCACAATGGGGGAACCTATTGCTGTCGGAAGGTTCATGCGAATCCAGAATCTGTAACTGCTGTGCCAAGGGGTAAGAATAAAGCCCCGTCAAAAGAGTTAGGGCGGATGTTGCTACAACCAATAATACCATAGAATCCATGGCAGTTCTCATCTCCAATAAATTATGAGAATTCTCGTATTTCTTCTTGAACTATTCTAAAGTATCATCCGAAGCACAACCGTACTCTTTCACCCTTAAGAAACCTATATCCCAAAAAAGCATAACGCAATAAGAGCATAACGCAATAAGAGGGGTCTTTATTCTGTCTGTTAGCAGACTTTCCAGAACCAGTAGTTTCACAGTGGGGTCTATCAGTTGAATGAGGTGAGGTCTACCACTTTTAGTCTATCTTGTAACAGGTCCTCGATTTTGTTCCCGTGATTTCCGATCAGGCTGCGGGCTGAAACTTCCGGTCCAGATTCTTTCATGCGGCTTTATCGGGCCGGCCCCGATCTGTGCCGGAGATCGCCAAGTGCACGTCATCAAGGGCGGTTGTCAAATTAACTTGAAATAGGGCAAGGAGTATCCCTGTTGCTGCTTCAAAAACAATATTAGAGAATGCAGCAGTGTTGACCTGATTTTGTCAGAATCATATCGCTGGATGTCGTAACCGCCCTACGTTTTCCTGGCCAATTTTCTGTTTCTTTTAGGGAACGATTTTTCGATAGCCATAGAAATCTTTGGTTAGGCTCAGGAATTTATTCCCGTCTCGTGGTGTGGGTCAAATTGGCCCCGGATTCTCAGTAAATTGCCAGCCTTCGCCAGTATGGCACGGGTTTTGCTTCTTATACCCTGTAAGAACAGGTGAATTATAGCGAAGCGAAGGAACGGACGTGGAAAACACAGGAAATACCGTTTTAAATCAGGATGTTACCCTGCCGGGACGGTCGATTTCGCCGGCCTGGCTGGCCGTGGGGGTGAGCGCAGCTATTGCCGGTCTTCGTAGGCCAGAAGTGGGAGCGCGGCAGATATTGCCCTTGCCACGACCGCTGCCGGATCGCCGGATTTTGACCTCTGTTGGGGGGAGTAACGCGCAATGACGATTACAGGTGTCCTGAATACTGCGTTGACCGGATTGTTTACCACTCAATCTGCCCTGCGCACCACCGCCAACAATATTGTCAACGTCAACACCGAGAATTACGCGCGCCAGATTGTACGCCTTGAAAACATCGTTGTTGGAGGGAAATCCACAGGAGTAAGGATTTCTGATATTGAGCGGATCGTTGATCGCTTTCTGCAATCGGCGGGGCTTGACGCGCGATCACGGGCCGCTGCCGCGGCCACCGAGGATCAGTTCAACCAGCGCTTTCAAGGTCTCTTGGGCCGCCCCGATTCCCAGGGCACCATAACCGCCCGCATGGGTCGGTTGTTCGCCGTCATCGCTAATTTGACCATCAACCCTTCTGACCAGATTCTGCGTCGGGCATCGCTCTCCTCGTTGCAGGATTTGGGCGATGAAATATCCCGCGTTTCCAACGTCATCCAGGACCTGCGAAATTCCGCCAACCAGCAAATTCAAGAGCAGGTCGCGTTGGTTAACGAAGCGCTGAAACGAATCAGCGATTTGAACCGGTTGATAGTTCGCCAGCGGGCTATAGGCAGCGAGACAGCGGGACTGCAAAATCGTCGCGATCAGGTGCTGAATGACCTGGCGGGACTGATTGATATTCGTATTTCAAGAAATGGCGACGGGGCCATCGGCGTAGCCACCACATCAGGGGTTGTTCTGGTCGATCATGGCTTCAGGGAGCTTGAATACAACCCGCCTGCGGTTGTTACCTCCGAGACGCTTTTTGACTCTATC
>JACZSK010000143.1 GCA_022574255.1 Pseudomonadota bacterium | reverse complement strand
CGAAGCCGGCTTGATCATCGCTGCGTTTGACAGTCTCTCATATCCCACCGCCCCGATCCTTGACCCACTCGATCAGTTTGCCCGCGTATCCGCCATCGGCCCAGATCAACTTCAACCGTGGAAACTGGCCTTGGAGTTTGACCAGCACCAGCTTGGCGCCATCGCGATCCTGAATATTGGCCGCATGGACCACCACGGCCAGGATCAATCCCAGCGTATCGACCACGATGTGTCGCTTTCTCCCACTGACCTTCTTGCCCGCGTCGTAACCGCGAACCCCCCTTTTTCCGTTGTTTTCACCGATTGGCTGTCGATCACCGCAGCACTGGGCGTGGGCTGTCGGCCCGCAGCCACACGCACCTGTTGACGCAGAGTATCGTGGATGGCTTGCCACGTGCCGCGGTTGCGAAACTGGTAAAAATAGTCCGCCACCGTGCCCCAGGGTGGAAAGTCGTGAGGCAGTGCCCGCCACTGGCAACCGGTGCGATTGAGGTACAGGATCGCGTTGAGCACGTGCCGCATGTCCACTTCCCGTGGCCGACCACCGGGCTTTGCCGCCGGCAAGAGCGGCTCAATTCGTTGCCATTGTTCATCCGTGAGGTCCGAGGGGTAAGGCGTCCTTGTCATGAACACGGTTATCGGCTCTCAGGATACTTTCCAAACACCCTCTGAGGTTCGCTGCGCCCAAAAGCCGGTTCACTAGGCGTTTTGCCCCGATCACTGCTGTTGCCGAAGAAACGCCGCTCGACGCAAGCTCTGCTCACCATCGTCGCCAACTTCTCACCTCAAAATCACGAATTTCCAGACGGACACGAGCTAAGAAATGGCAAAGAGCAATCACGGGCGAGCTGGCGAGGCGATGAACAGAATGTGTTGAGCCGTTATCTGGGGGCGGCAAGGGCCCACCAGGCGGACGCGGTTGTGCGCGTTACATCTGACTGTCCGCTGATCGAGCCACGCTTGATCGACCGGGTGGTTGACCTGGTGCAGGGGGGCGGGTGCGACTATGCCAGCACGACACTGACCCGGACCTACCCCCGGGGCCTGGACGTCGAGGCCTTCACCATGGAGAGTTTCGAGCGGCTCGCCGGCGGAGCGACAGAGGAATACGAGCGGGTGCATGTGACGCCGCGCTATTACCAGAACCCGGATCAGTTTCGCCTATCCGGCATCGAGGCCGAGCGCGATTACAGCGGCTTGCGCTGGACCGTAGACACGGCCACGGATATGGCCCTGGTGCGTGAAATATACGCGCATTTCGAAGGCCGGGATGATTTTGACTGGCGCCAGGTATTGGCCCTCTTTGAGAGCCGTCCGGAACTGGCGGAGATCAACGCCGAAATCCAGCAAAAAGAACTGAAAGACCTGTAGAAAAATCTCGCGGTGAGACCAGCCGAGGCTGGCCCCACCGTACTCGAGATCGCAGTAGCGTCAGCTGACGACAGCGTCTACTGGAAGAGCTGCAATATGGCCTGCGGTGCCTGGTTGGCGATCGACAGCGCCTGGATACCAAGTTGCTGTTTCACCTGAAGCGCCTGCAAATTGGCGCTTTCCTTGGCCAGGTCGGCGTCCACGAGGTTGCCGATGCCAACTTCAATAACGTCCGACAGGATATCGGCGAACCGGCGGTTCTGCTCGAGCGCGGTGGCGCCGGAGCCGAGCTTGGTCAGGGCGATATTGACGTTGGTCAGGGACGCGACAAGATCAATAACCGCCTGGGCGGCATCGGTCTGGGTGCGGATCGACTGGCCAGCCGTAATCAGAATGGCGCTGCCAGTACCCAATGCGATCTGCTGATGCGAGACCACGAGAGTCTGGGTGGCATCCGGGTTGGTGATCGCTGTAATGATGTCGGTTCCGGCATCGATCATGTTTGTGCCATTAAATTCGGCGTTGTTGACGATGGTCGTGATCTGATTGCGCAGGCTTTCAAAATCCTCCGCCAAAGCGTCGCGGCTGGCGGTATCCAGCCCCTGGTCGGCGGCGGCCACGGCCTTTTCCTTCATGTCGATCAAGAGATCCGATACAGCCGTTGCGGCGGCGAGCGCGATATCAGTGGTCGAAATACTGCGGTCGAGACTTTGCTTGACCGCGCCGAAACCGATCAGATCGGCGCGCAGCTTTTGGGCGATTGAAAAGATCGCGGCGTTTTCCTTGGCGCTTGAGACACGCAGGCCCGTGTTGATACGGGTCTGGGTTCGGCTCAGCGCCCTGGTGGTGTCATTCAATGTCCGAAGCGCCGAGAGGGCGGTCGGATTGACGTTAACTGAGAAGGCGGCCATTTATAGCTCTCCTATCATCTGGCATTCTGCGATATGCGGACCGGTTTTGGCCGCATTGCCAAGGGCGTTGCAATCTCCGTGCCAGTTCAACGATCCCGTAAGTCATTGTAATTCAAAAGAAAATATGGACTGGTGTTCGCTCTTTTTCGGCGGCGGAAAAATCTTCCGGTAGGGGCCGGGCACTGGGGAAAAATCTGCCATGCCTGGGGCGGAAATCTGGGGGGTGCGCCGGATTGGATGTGGCGACAGCATGTGCCGCGGCCCAGCCGGTCAGGGTCGCCGGAACCTAAATTACTTCGTTCAGTGCGATGGGCACGGGCTTGGTCGTTTGCGAGAGGATCACTTCGGCGTCCTGAGAGTAATTGCGGACGGTTTGGCGTTTTCTGGCAACTTCTTCACCGACGGCGTTAATCATGCCCTCGGTCACGCTTTTCATGCGCAGCAGAATTCGGCCCAGGCGGACCAGCTCACCATTGAACGTTTCAGTCACGTCCCGAAGCCGTGCGCGCAGCGGTGAGTCTTTGTCGCCCAACAGGTTCGGGTTCCTTTTCAGCGCCGCGAATTCTTCCTCGTAGATGGTGCTCAGCCGCGCCTTCTCGGCCTGCAATGGCGCGATCTCGGAGGGGCGGCGCGCCTCGAGAATGGCTATTTCCTCGCGAATGACACGGGTCAGTTCCTCGGTGTGCAGGATCATGCGGCTCACAGGGCCCTGGGGCAGGCTTTGGTCCATGCCCTGGATGTCGGCTGGCTTGTTCATCTCTATACCTCCTGGGATTTCAGGATCTCTCGGTAAACGGATTCGGCGATGCCGACACCACCGCTCCTGGCGATGGCTTTGCCCATTTCCTCGATCTGGATAGAGCGGAATATCTTCTCGGCATGGCCACCGCCGAAGGTGCTGTCAACTTCGAGTCCCTCGAACATGGGCGCCAGCATTTGCGAGATGAAAACCGCTTCAAAAGATTCCGCCGCGTCGCGCATCTGGCGTTCGCTGCGCGCCGCCTTGATCGCGTTGTTGGCTTTCACCGTGCCGGCATCGCCGGCCTGCAATTGCGCCAGGTTCAGGAAGTTCGCGTTCATGACACTATGTCCGGCATTACATGATCTCCAGTTCGGCCTGCATGGCGCCGGCCTGCTTGATCGCTTGCAGGATCGAAATCATGTCGCGCGGGCCAACGCCCAGTGCATTCAGTCCGTTGACCAGTTCGTGCAGGGTGACGCCGGTTTCCAGTACGGAAAGACGGCGGGCTTCGCCGGTATCGACTTCCACCTGGGTGCGCGGCACAACCGCGGTCTGCCCCTGGCCCGAGAAGGGCGCCGGCTGCGAGACCTGGGGCTGCTCGGTAATGCGGATGGTCAGGTTGCCCTGGGCGATGGCGATGCTGCTCAATTTTACATTGGCGCCCATCACAATAATTCCCGAGCGGTCATCGATCAGCACGCGGGCCCGCTGGTCGGGCGCGACTGGTAGATGCTCAATGTCGGTAATCAGATCCAGGAGGGAGAGGCTGCCATCGGCAGGCTTGTTAAGCACCACCGTTGCCGGATCAATGGGCCGCGCCACCGGGAATCCCACATGGCCGTTTATGGCATTGGCGATGCGCCGCGAGGTGGTGAAATCGGGGTTGTGCAGAGACAGTTTCACCGAATTCAAATCGGCGAATTCAAAACGCACTTCGCGTTCGATGATGGCGCCATTGGCGATACGGCCAGAGGTTGGCACACCTTGAACGACCGATGCGGCGTCGCCGGTGGCTGAAAAGCCGGCGACTGCAACAGACCCTTGGGCAACGGCATAGACCTCACCGTCGGCGCCATAGAGCGGGGTGGCCAGCAACATGCCGCCACGCAAATCCTCGGCGTCGCCCATTGAGGATACCACCACGTCCAAACGCGATCCCTGCCGCGAGAAAGCGCTCATGTCGGCGGTGACCATCACGGTCGCGATATTCTCGGTGCGCATCTGGGCGGCGTCGCGGGTGTTGACGCCCAACCTCTCGAGCATGGCCTCGATGGTCTGGCGGGCGAAGGGAATGTTCTGCAGCGTGTCGCCGGTGCCGTCGAGACCAACCACCAGGCCATAACCCAGAAGCTGGTTGTCGCGGATGCCTTCGACCGTGACCATATCCTTGATGCGCGATGTGGCGTTGGCATTGCCTGTAAAAGACAGCAACATGGCAGCGGCGCATATGGCCACGACCAGGCGAAACGAACTGTTTTGGATCCTTGATATCATTGTTTCTTCCCACAATGAGCATTACTCGGGGGGATATAAGCGAGAATCGTGCCAAACCGGGCCATTGCAAAAACCGCTGATTTCCGGGCGTTTTGAGCTGTGCGAAAGACCGGCCTCAGGCGGTGCTTGCAAGTCTGGCAGGAATTGCCCATGTTCGGGCAGTAATTGCCTATCGGCGTGCTTCAGGCAATATTGAGGACGCACGCAGGGCCAATAAATACGGAAGCCGGAATGAAAGTCTCTGGACCGGGGCGGGTATCCACACCTTCTCTCAAAAAAACCAAAGGCAAGTCAAAGGCCGGGCGCGCCGGCTTTGCCGATCAACTGTCCAAGGTTGGCAGTCCGGTCGCTGCGCCGGTATCCGGTGGCGCCCCAATCGCCGCCGTTGATGCCCTGCTGGGTCTTCAAGAGGTTCCCGACGCCACCACCGGGCGTAGCCGCGGCCTCGCGCATGGGGCATTGTTGCTCGATCAACTTGAAGAAATCCGCCGTGGATTGCTGTTGGGCTCGATTCCTGAATCCAAGCTGAGGGCCTTGGCGACGGCGCTTGGCGAAAAGCGGGAAGATTTCCAGGACCCGGAACTGGCCGGAATTCTTGATGATATCGAGCTTCGCGCGCGAGTCGAGTTGGCCAAGCTGGGTTCGAGTTAAAGCTGGCACTTGCCTGCCTCACAACTTGTCTATATAAAGCGCTCGCGCGCGGGCGCGTCGGCGAGAGATTCGCATTCCCGCGATGATGGGTATTGCCAGGATAAACGGCGACGGCGGACCGGTGGCAGACCGGTTTTAGCCGGCAGCGGTAAAGTGGAGATCCTTGTATGGGCACCAG
>JACZSK010000142.1 GCA_022574255.1 Pseudomonadota bacterium | reverse complement strand
GCCAGATCAACACCAATTGTGATAACTTCGCTCATGGATGGCTCCCCCATATGGTTGTTTAACGTCAACCAACGTATGGCACATCGTGATGCCGCCGGTGGGAGCCGTCCACCGCATCAAAAGCAGATATTGATATCGGTTCGCATATACCAGGTGCGGTCAGTCTGAAAAGGGTCTGCTTTTAGCCAAAAGCAGACATCGGCCTATTCGTTGGTCGCTTCGGCCTCAGCGGTGTCTTCGGCCCTTGTATGTCTTTCGCCATAGTTCACTTCTCTTCGCCACGCCCACGCCTTTTGAGCCCGGCGGCTCCGACATGGGCTGGCGGTCCATTGTTCCTTCCTCTATATATGTGATCACAAATTATGCAATATCGGGGGTCGACGCAATCCAGGTTTAGGCTCGGAAGCATGATTCCCGCCCCTATGATCATACGATGAACCACGCACATCAAACATTGCTGGATCACAGGCTCCTTAACAACTGGGGCCTTTTTAGGCTGATTGTCTTGCCGATCTCATTTTGGGTCGCAGCCGCTTTGATGCAAATCGATACGACCGACCCCGCGCAGATTTCCGGCATGATCGCTCTGTCGGTCAGGCTCGCCGTTCCCTGGCTGTTTTTAGCGTTTGCCGCTTCCTCGCTGATAATTCTCTTCCCCGGTGGCCCGACCACCCGATGGATTGCGCGCAACCGCCGGATAATAGGGCTCTGCTTCGCGGCAGGCATGGCCTGGCAGCTATTCTTCATAATGTGGCTGGTTACGGGTTTCTTCGACTATTACATGGAAGAGGCATACAGCTATTACGACGTCGCGGAGCAAATACCCGGTTACATTATCCTGATCGCGATGACCATTACCTCGTTTCGGTTCGGGCGCCGCATGATCAGCGGCCGGCAGTGGCGCTTCCTGCATAAGGGCGGCATTTATTTTCTGTGGGGCGTGGTGTGGAGTACTTATTGGTTCGAACTTTATTACTACGACGATATCCAGATGATCGACTATATTTATTACTGGATGGGTACCGCCGCCTGGGGCACTCGAGTTGCAGCATGGAGCAAGAGCCGCAGCCTGCGGCAGACGCGGAGTTCCCAAGCCTAACGGGCAAAGATACCAAGGGGTAAGTGATGATCCGGCGAGACTGCGAGTGCGGGCTGATTTCATTTGAAGCCGACTGTGAAATATCGAATTTCAGCCATTGCCATTGTTCACAGTGCCGACGTCTTTATGGCGCGGCGCAAGATGAGGGGGGCCCACCGGCTTAGCCGGTTGGAGCAATTTGGAGTGGAATATGACATCGGCCGACACCGCATCCAAAAAACGAAGCCCGCAACGGCATTTGCGGAAACTGGTCGCTGTCTTGCTGGCGGGGCTCGGCGTCTTTCTGATCGGATTTGGGAATATATGGGCACCGGAGGCACTCGGCCTCGTTCCCGACACTGAATTTGGCGGCTGGATAGAATTGTTTGTTCCCTTCCTGCCGATGTTACCGATCATCGCGGCGGCACATATCACCAGCAAGTAATGATGTAAGACCCATCAGCGACCAAATACGCAAAGAGTCCGCTTTGGGTCAAAAGCAGACATTGAGAATGGCTCGCAAATAAGCGGTTTTGGGGTCCTTGGTTCCAACACTACCTCCTCGGCGGTTTGTATCCGATCGGCGCCTCTATACCGGTGATGCCTGAGAATATCATGGTGGTGCCCCGGCGGATGATGATCGCGTATTCGCCAGATCCATATTCATCCCGAATATATCCGAGCAGTTCGGGGAAGGGATGGCGCTTGAACAAAAATGGCCGGACCGGCCACTCATCCTTCGCCTGGTAGACATAGACAATCGTCTCGTAGTCGCCTTCATGGAGAATTCCCATGAGTTTGTCTTCAAGGCGATAGTCGCCCGTGTGAATGTATGGCAACTTGCGCCTGCGCTTCGGCGCTTTCCTGGTGCTTTTCTTGTTGATTGTCCTGGTATTCATTGCTGATCTCCTGCCGTTCTTGGGCGTCTCCCTGTTGTTTCCCGTTGAATCGCTCTTCTGTGTGCACTGGAATCTTCTTCTGTGTGTCGTTTGTGTGTCCTGGAAATCTCTTCTGTGTGACCTGGTTTTTGCCGCTCGCTTCCTCAGAGGTTTTCCTCTCTTTCTTGCGCTTGCGGTGGGCGCGCATGCGGCAGGCGTTGGAGCAATAGAGCTTCTCGGGCCGGGCCTCTGCGGCTGAGATTCCGAACCAGTCACTGCACTCAAGGCATTTGAGAAACTCCACATGGCCGTCGATGGCGAGGCCCGCCTGCTGCCACAGGGCGCCGATCAGCCCCCTGGGCATCAGGGTGGAGCTGAGGTCCTTCCCCGCCGGCAGTCCAAGCCCCATGTCGGTGCGCCCGCCCGCGCCGCGATTGACCCACTGCTGCAGTAATATCTGAGGCCAGTCCTGTTGGTCGGTTTCGGCTACTTCCTGGAAATAATCCGGGTCATCTGCCTTCTTCGCGAGGAGCCAGTCTTTATTAAGATGCTTTAGCTCAGCCGAGCCCGCCTTGATCCTCAGCCGCGCGCTGCCCCTGGTGAGCCTGGCCCGAAAGACACCCCGGCCCCCGGTACGGACCATATCCCAGAGGCTCACGACGCGCGCCATGTCCGAGGCCTCGATGAGCCACTGATCGATCGGCTCCGCCCAATAGAGGTCCGTGCTTCTCATCCACGACACTTCCGGCACCACATCGACGATGGCCGTCGAGAGATCGGCGCCAAGCGGCCCGAAGCGATTGGCGAAGGCAATGACGTCCGCTTCCGAGCGCAAGGCAGCGAAGGCACGAAAGAGACCCGTATGTTTCTCGAACGGCGAATAACGATCATGCCCCAGATCCGCCATGGCGAACTGCGCTCCGCTCGCCGCGATCAGGTCCTCTCTCATGAGCCCGGCTTCCCTGCGGTCGGCGCGCTCCATAGGCGCCAGAAACCTCAGCGGCTTGTCATACTCCAGACGGTGATCGCTGGTCACGATGGCGCCGTGGCTGGAGACGAACATCACTCCGTCCCGTGAGCGCCAGGGATGGGTCTCCCGAAAGGCTCCGTCAACGGCGGCAAAGCCAGTTTTCAATGTTCCCCACTCAAATTTCCGTATCAGACGGGTCATGTGCGTGCGCCATATGTTAGGTTGACGAATAACGACTCTATCCCTCTAATGGTCACGGATCAAGAGCAAAGAGCCGTTTCCATGACACAGGGACCAAAGCTGCCGAGTCGCCCTAATGTCCCGCGCAGGCGGGATCACGCATCGCGTCCCCGGCCTAAGCAGGCAAGTCCTGCAGGCGGTCGCGATCGCACCGCCCTGCTGGAAATTGTGCGCCTGCTGGCGCGCCAGGCAGCGCGGGAGTTCTTCAACGATACCGACGCCGGCGAGTCACGTTGACTCCGTGAGCGCAGGAGTGCCAAGCTTGATCAACCAATCAAAAAAACCGGAGTTCGCCATCATGCGCGTTGCCATTTACGCCCGCTATTCATCGGACAATCAACGCGATGCCTCGATCGAAGATCAGGTCGCGATTTGCCGGGAGCATGCCAAGCGCGAAGGCTGGACGATAGTCGAGACCTATACGGATCGCGCGATCTCTGGCGCGAGTCTGATACGCCCCGGCATACAAGCGCTCCTCTCCGACGCCATAAATGGCAAGCTTGATATCGTCCTGGCGGAGGCGCTGGATCGGCTGTCCCGCGATCAGGAGGACATTGCTGGCATTTACAAGCGTATGAGCTTCGCGGGCGTCAAGATTATCACTTTGTCGGAAGGCGAGGTCTCGAACCTCCATATCGGCCTCAAGGGCACCATGAACGCGATGTTCCTGCAGGACCTCGCCGACAAGACGCGGCGCGGTTTGCGTGGGCGTATTGAGCGCGGCAAGTCCGGTGGTGGCAAATGCTATGGCTACGACGTTGTGAAGAAGCTCGATAGCAATGGCGAAGCGGTGCGCGGTGAGCGCAAGATCAACGGTAAGGCCGCCAAAATCGTTACGCAGATTTTCAATGATTACGCCGCTGGCATTTCCCCGAAAGCCATTGCGAAGGCCCTCAATGCGGAAGGCGTGCCCGGTCCCTCTGGCAAGGGCTGGGGCCAAAGCACCATCAACGGCAACCGCGAACGTGGTACCGGAATTCTAAATAACGAACTCTACATCGGTCGCTTGGTCTGGAACCGCCTCCGCTATCTGAAAGACCCGGAGACCGGCAAGCGCGTCTCGCGTCTCAATCCTGAATCCGATTGGGTTATTCACGAAGTGCCGGAGCTTGCCATCATCGATGCTGATCTCTGGCAGGCGGTCAAAGACCGGCAAAAGTCGCTGGACGTTAAGCGCACCAAGAATGTTGGCATGTGGGATCGCAGAAGGCCCAAATATCTGTTCTCCGGATTGCTGAAATGTGGCGTCTGCGGTGGCGGGTTTTCGAAGATATCCAAGAATCATTTCGGCTGTTCCAGCGCCCGCAACAAGGGCATCTGCAAGAATATGCGCACCATCCGCCGTGAAGTGCTGGAGGATGCTGTGCTGAGCGGCCTCAGGCATCACCTGATGGACCCGGAACTCTGCGAAGTCTTCGCCGAGGAATATACCCGGCATATCAACAAGCTGCGCATTGACCGCAATGCCTCTCTCGACGGCTACAAGGCCGAGTTCGAACGCGCCGACAGGGAGCTCGACAAACTGGTCGATGCTATATGCGCGGGCACCCCGCCATTAAAGGTCAAAGACCGCATGTGGGAGCTTGAAAACCGCAAGGATGAGCTGACGCAGCTGATCGAAAATACCGAGGAAGCGCCGGTCTATATCCACCCCAATATGGGCAAGCTCTACCGGGAAAAGATTTCTGATCTGACAACAGCGCTCAATGACGAATCATGCCGCACGGAGGCAGCAGAGATCATTCGCGGGCTTATCGACAGGATCGTTCTGAACCCCAACGCTGACAAGCCCAAAGGCCTGACCATCGACCTTCACGGGGCGCTGGCGGGCATCCTCTCACTGAGCCAGAAAAGCAAAAAAGCCTCCACCTTATCGGGTGAAGACCTAATGCAAGTAAAGTTGGTTGCGGGGGTAGGATTTGAACCTACGACCTTCAGGTTATGAGCCTGACGAGCTACCGGACTGCTCCACCCCGCGCTAAACTCTGTCTTCCGGACGGGCCCTGATCTGGTGGGCAAGTCCGGTAGCAGTTTTTTGTTTTCCACTTCGGCCCCTTAACGAGGCCTCCGCTTGGCGGGACTGCTCTCCCTTTTCCGGGGCCCGCGCTAAACTCTGTCTTCCGGACGGGCCCTGATCTGGTGGGCAAGCCCGGTAGCAGTTTTTTGTTTTCCACTTCGGCCCTTGCGGGCCTCCGCTCGGCGGGACTGCTCTCCCTTGTCGCAAGGGCCCGCGCT
>JACZSK010000141.1 GCA_022574255.1 Pseudomonadota bacterium | reverse complement strand
GCCGGCCGCTTGGCCAGGGGGGACGCCTGGAGGCGTGTGCCGGGTGCCGCGGGGATTGGCGCTGCGGCAGGCGCAGGTGTGACCGGTTTGGGCGTGGCGGTTTTCTGCGGCGCGGCTGCCGCTGCAGGCGCGGGTGGCGCTTTTGGCGGAGCGGGGGCGGCGGGTTCTGCTTTTGGCGCTGCGGGGGCGGGCGCTGCCGCACTCTCATCGATGTCGCTGGCGCTCTCGCCTTCTTCCAACAGCACCATGATCAGGGTGCCCACGGGCACGTCTTCGGCGCCCTCTGCGACCAATATCCTGCCGACGATGCCCTCGTCGATGCTTTCGATCTCCATGGTCGCCTTGTCGGTCTCGATCTCGGCGAGGAAATCGCCGGAGGACACGGAATCCCCTTCCTTGACCAGCCATCTGGTCAGATTCCCGGTCTCCATGGTCGGCGACAGCGCCGGCATATGAATGGGGATAGTCATAATTGGCAAGCCATTACTCGAATACCGAAATCAATAAAACAGCTAGAAACGGCAACAAAATAACCACAAAGATTGCCGCGGCTTCGCCAAGCGACAACGATTTTCTGAAGTGAAATGCCTTAAGCCAAAAACGCGTTGTGGGATCGAAAGGAGTGGAACCATCAAGTTCCCTCCGCATCCTTCGGCGATTTCTAAAACGTCCCATCCCCCCTACCCCCTGTAACAGACGGCTTTGGCCGCTTTGGCCACGGCCTCGGGGGAGACCAGCGCCAGCGCCTCGAGATTGGCGGCGTAGGGCATGGGCACGTCGGCGTTGGTCACCCGGGCCACCGGCGCGTCGAGCCAGTCGAAGGCCTCGGTCATCAGCCTGGCGGAAATCTCGGCGCCGACCCCCGATTGCGGCCAGCCCTCTTCAACCATAACGCAGCGATTGGTCTTTTGCACCGAGGCGATCACGGTCTCCATGTCCAGCGGGCGGATGGTGCGCAGATCAATGACCTCGGCCTCGATGCCCTCCGCCGCCAGCAGCCCGGCCGCTTCCAGCGCCACACCGACGGCGATGGAATAGGCGACCAGCGTGACGTCACCGCCGGCGCGCGTCACCCGCGCCTTGCCGATGGGCAGCAGGTAATCCTCAATGTCTGGTACATCAAAAGCCTCGCCATAAAGAAGTTCATTCTCGAGGAAGACCACCGGGTTGTCGTCGCGGATGGCGGCTTTCAGCAGGCCCTTGGCGTCGGCCGCCGTATAGGGCGCGATAACCTTCAGCCCCGGCACATGGGAATACCAGGAGGCATAATTCTGGCTGTGCTGGGCGCCGACCCGCGCCGCCGCGCCGTTGGGGCCACGAAAGACGATGGGGCAGGAAATCTGCCCCCCCGACATATAGCGGGTCTTGGCCGCAGAATTCACTATGTGATCGATGGCCTGCATGGCGAAATTAAAGGTCATGAATTCTATGATTGGCCTGAGCCCGGCGAAGGCGGCGCCGATCCCCAGGCCGGTAAATCCGTATTCGGTGATCGGCGTGTCGATCACCCGCTTGTCACCGAACTCCGCCAACAGGCCCTGGCTGACCTTGTAGGCGCCCTCGTATTGCGCCACTTCCTCGCCCATCAGGAACACATTGCCGTCCCGGCGCATCTCCTCGGCCATGGCATCGCGCAGCGCCTCGCGCACAGATAGACGTTGCGTGGTGGTGCCCTCGGGCAGGTCGGGATCAGATAAAATTTCAATTACCGGTGCGGCGACGGTGGCGGGGGCGGGCGCTGGTGCGGCTTCGGGCTCCTGCGCCGGCGTGGCTTCGGTTACCGGCGATGCCGCCACATCTTCAATATCGCCCGCATCCTCGCCCTCTTCCAGGATCACCGCTATGGGCGTGTTGATGGCTACATTCTCGGTGCCTTCGGGAACCAGGATTTTGCCCATGATGCCCTCATCGACGGCTTCCAGTTCCATGGTCGCCTTGTCGGTCTCGATTTCCGCCAGCATATCGCCGGAGGTAATGACATCGCCTTCCTTGACCAGCCATTTGGCGAGGGTGCCCTCTTCCATGGTCGGGCTCAGCGCCGGCATCAATATCTGGATTGCCATGGCGCCTACCCTCTTTCCGTTTCAGGGGCAGCTTCGGGGGCGAGAATATCGGTGTAGAGCGCCGCGGCCTCTGGCTCCGGGCTTTCCTGCGCAAACTCCGCCGAGGCGGTGACCTGGTCCTTGATTTCCTTGTCGATGGCCTTCAGCCCGGCCTCATCAAAAATCTTATCGGCCAGAAGCCGGCGTTTCACCTGGTCGATGGGGTCATGCTCGGCGCGCATTTCCTGCACTTCGGCCCGCGAGCGGTATTTCGCCGGGTCGGACATGGAATGGCCTCTGTATCTGTATGTCTTCATTTCCAGGATCATCGGTCCCTTGCCCGTGCGGCAATGGGCCAGCGCCTCCTCGGTGGCAGCGCGCACCTCCAGCACATTCATGCCGTCGACCAGCCTGCCCGGGATATTGAAGCTGTCGCCGCGCCGGCATAACTCGGTCACCCCCGAGGCGCGGTCGATGGATGTGCCCATGGCATACTGGTTATTCTCGATGACGTAGAGCACCGGCAGGCTCCACAGCTTGGCCATATTGAAGGATTCGAATATCTGCCCCTGGTTGGCGGCGCCATCACCGAAATAGGTCACCGCGACGGCATCGCTGTCATTGTATTTGTTGGCAAAGGCCAGCCCGGTGCCGATCGGCACCTGCGCCGCGACGATGCCATGGCCGCCATAGAAACCGTGGTCCAGCGAGAACATATGCATGGAGCCGCCCTTGCCCCGCGAAATGCCGCCAGAGCGCCCGGTCAGTTCCGCCATCACCGCCTTGGGGTCAATGCCGGCGGCCAGCATATGGCCGTGGTCGCGGTAGCTGGTCAGCACCTGGTCGCCGGGCTGCAGCGCGTCCTGCACGCCCACCACGACGGCCTCCTGGCCGATATAGAGGTGACAAAAGCCGCCGATCAGGCCCATGCCGTACATCTGGCCGGCTTTTTCCTCGAAGCGGCGGATCATCAGCATGCTGCGGTAAAAGGCGGTGAGTTCCTTGGCCGAGGCGGCATAAAGCGCTGCTGATCCGGATTTCCTGCCGCGCTTCCTGCCCGCTTTTTGCCGCGCCGTGGCAGGCTTCCTGGTGCCTGCTTTCCTTGCTGGTTTCTTTGCCATTTTTTCCCGCGGATACAGCCCAGTGATGCGCTCTATGTAACGCATTTTGATTATAGGGAAAGCTTTGTTTTATCACGGGAAAAGGCGAATTAACCGGAAACCGGTTAAGTCTGACTTGCCGCGCCGGGGCGGCGGTGCGTCCAAATGATTGAAATCAGGGCTGCTTATCCAGGAAGATGACCATCTCGCCGCGCTCGGTAAAGCCCAGCGCCAGCCGGGCGCGTTCGTCGAGCAAATCGGGGTCCAGGTTATCGGGGCGCAGCCGGGCAACGCGGGCTTCCAGCCTGCTGCGCTCGGCCGCTATTTCCCCGGCGCTGGCCTTGATCGTCTGGTATTCGCGCTTGAGTTCCTTTAGCGCCAACAGACCATGGTTGCCGCTGACCGCGTGATAGCCAAAATAACCGAGCAGCGCCAGCAGAACGGCCGGCGCCACAGCCTGGCGCAAGCGGTATTGGATATTTTCCAGAAGACTCATATTCGCCCCACGGCAACCCCCGCAACTTGAATCGAATCACGCCTCGAGTCCGGCGTCAAGGAAAAAAATGCTTTTGAATCAAGGCGCTGGAATCGGAATCTCAAGCCCGATTCCTAACCGCCTGAAGCGACTCACTTTTCCGCAACACCTGTGTGCCAGCGGGCCTCGAATAATATCTCGTCACGCGACGGCCCCTCTTTTTGGCGCGCCGGGTCAAGCAGGGAGCGACACCGGACCTCAAATAATATTTCGTCACTCGACGGCCCCTAACTCGTCACTCGCGCCTTCTTACTGTCACTCCGGGCTTGACCCGGAGTCCATTGAAAACTCGGTATTTCAGAATAAAGCTGGATACAGATCGTCCCATTCAGGATTTCGTTCTTCGATCAGTTGCACCTTCCAGGCGCGCTTCCAGTTCTTGAGTTGTTTTTCCCGGGCTATCGCGTCTGATATGTCATCGAAGATTTCAAAATACATCAGCCGACGGACGTTGTGTTTTTTTGAGAAACCGCTCGCCACACTCTCACGATGTTGCCATGCGCGCTTTTGCAGATCGCTGGTCACGCCAACGTACAGCGTGCCATTCTTTCGTGATGCCAGAATATATGTGTAACCGATCTTGGACATCGGTTCAGGGTGATACGGCAATAGACTCCGGGTCCCTCTTGCGTTGACGCACATTGACCCGGAGTGACAGGAAAGAAATGAAGAGCCGATCAAGTCGGCGAGTGACGAAGGGGGAGAAGTCGGCGAGCGACGAAGGGGGGGGAGAGCCCGGAGCGACTTTGGTGCAGCCGCCCTAACCCTTCAATATTGAGCGCCCGGCGTATTCGGCCACCGGGCCAAGCTGCTCTTCGATGCGCATAAGCTGGTTATATTTCGCCAGCCGGTCGGAGCGCGCCAGCGAGCCGGTCTTGATCTGGCCGCAGTTGGTGGCCACCGCCAGGTCGGCGATGGTGGCATCCTCGGTCTCGCCGGAACGATGCGATATGACCGCCGCATAGGACGCCCGGTGGGCGATTTCAACCGCCTCCAGGGTCTCGCTGAGGGTGCCGATCTGGTTGACTTTGACCAGCAGCGCGTTGGCCACGCCCATTTCAATGCCTTTCCTGAGACGCGTCGGGTTGGTGACGAACAGGTCGTCGCCGACAATCTGGATTTTGGCCCCAAGCGCGTCGGTCATGCACTTCCAGCCGTCCCAGTCATCCTCGGCCATGCCGTCCTCGATGGAAAAGATCGGATAGCGCCCTACGAGGTCGGCCCAATAATCGGTCAGCCCGCCGGCATCCAGGGTCTTGCCCTCCCCGGCCAGCACATATTTGCCGTCCTTGTGGAATTCACTGGCCGCCGCATCCAGCGCCAGCATAACCTCGTCGCCGGGCTTGTAACCGGCGGTCTCTATGGCCTTGAGGATAAAGTCCAGGGCCGCACTGGTGCTCTCCAGTGCCGGTGCAAAGCCGCCCTCGTCGCCCACATTGGTGTTGAGCCCGGCCTCCGCGAGGCCTTTTTTCAGGACATGGAAAATCTCGGAGCCCACGCGCACGGCGTCGGCAATGCTGTCGGCGGCGACCGGCACAATCATGAATTCCTGCACATCAATGGCGTTATCGGCATGCACGCCGCCGTTGATGATATTCATCATCGGCACCGGCAGGCGGCGCGCGGCCGGCCCGCCCAGGTAAGCATACAGCGGCTGGGCCAGCGCATTGGCGGCGGCCTTGGCGAGGGCAAGGGAGACGCCAAGAATTGCGGTGGCCCCCAGCCG